>NZ_JAZDXA010000019.1:0-89455 GCF_040170545.1 Sphingobium sp. MK2 | reverse complement strand
TCCATAACGACGTCCTTATGGACGTCTCTTACGCGCTCACATCACAGCAAGGCAGGCGGCCTCAACCGGTCGGTTACCTTTCACCGAACTGCGCTGGGTCACCTTTGAAACCGAGCCGGGCCATTTCCCGATCTGATGCGGTGCCCTTGGGCGGCGTCCTTGCCGCCCAAGGGCATTTATTATGGGGCCTGGCGTCATCAAGCGGCGTGAGACGCTTCCCTGGACTGTACGCGGCGCTGCGAGAGCGCGGCCTTGTGCATCACGTCCTTGACGTTGACATGGGTAAAATGCCCACCTCGCTTCAATATCCGGCCATCGACTAGAACGGTGTCGACATTATACGGCTGGCCGTGATGGACCACCAGCAATGCCGGGTCCAGTTCTGCCACGCTCAGCATGTTAAGGTCGCTCGTCCGTAGCAATATGATATCTGCTCGCTTGCCCGGTGTCAGCGATCCGACCTGATCGGCGATGCCAAGGACGCGCGCGCCGTTGATCGTCGCAAGCTTAAGCACCTCCCGCGGCAGCGTCTGGGTAGGGAAGGGTGCCTGTGCAGCGATGATCGAAAAGATGATCTCGTCAAAAGATGCGCCGTTCATCTGCGCGATGCGACTTGCATGCAGGATCGTACGCATGGCGGCGAATGGATCGACGCTGGTTTGCGAGCTGACATCGACCGAATAGGCAATGTCTTCGAAAGGAATGCCGCCCTGTAGAAATTGCTGGAGCGGCGGCATGCCCGCGCCGATCATTGGATCGGTGGCGGGACACAGGCCGATCTTGACGCCTTTCTCCTTAAGGAGCGCGATCATCTGATCGGAAATGCCGGGGCCGTGCGTAAAGATGAAGTCGGGTCCCAAAATGTCCAGAACCGGCGCCAGATTGACGTGCGGCGCAATGGATTTGAGGCCCATGGCGCGTGCAAGCGCTATGTCCGTTTCCAAATTTCCTTGCTGGTGGCACACGACCCCCAGATCCATCAGGCCTTCACCATTCTGGTCGATCCATGCCTGCATTGCGGCAATGTCGGCCGCGCGATCTTCAGGCGTTTGCGGCATCAGGCTGCCATAGCCGAACCGAGCGCGGATGCCGGTGTCGACAAGGGCGTTTGCTTCTGCCACGGCGTCTTCGCGACCGCGCAGCGCGTTGGCCCAATTGTGGCAGGTTGTGACGCCCGCAGACAGCGCTTCGACTGCGGCCATACGCACGGCGTTGTAATGATCTTCGCTCGAATGATCGGGGGCCAGGCGATGCAGCGCGAAATAGCCCGGCGCATCGTGGGAAAGACCACGCCAGATGCAGTTCCACATATGCCAGTGCACTTCGACAAAACCGGGCATGACGATCATATCGGCAGCATCGATCACTTCGGCATCGGCCGCATCGATGTCATTGCCGACAGCGATGATTCGCCCGTCGTCGATCAGCACATCGCCGCTGGGAAAGTCGCCCGCCTCATCATCCATACTAATTATGTGGCCGCCCCTGACAAGATATTGGCCGCGAATTGGACGTGTTTGCTTCTCGGTCATCGTTCCTCCAAAACCTTTATTATCCGCTGTATCAGGGCCAAGTGGCGCGCGTGATCGCCCTCATCTGATATATCTATATTGGACTGTGGTCCAGTTTGCATAGGGAATAAATCGACTTCCACCCCAAGTCGCGCATAGAGGCTTGTGCTGGACATATGTACGGTTTAGTGTGGCATATAACGAGCGCGAAAAAGCACGGCCGGATGATATCCTGGGGCAACAGGCCGACCGGATCGGGAAGAGGAGTCTGACATGAATATTGCTGGCAGCATGAATGTTCCCGCTTCTGATTCATCGACGGATCGCGGTACCGCTTATGAATTTGCCCCGGCCCAGCATGACCCTGTATTGACTGAGGTAGGTCGCGGGACGCCGATGGGCGAATTGATGCGCCGCTACTGGCATCCGGTGGCCCCATCTGCATCGGTCACCAGCGAATTGCCGCAGCGAATGCGAATCCTTGGCGAAAATTTGGTGCTGTTTCGAGATCACGCCGGGCGGCCCGGACTGCTGGCAGAAAATTGCCGTCATCGCGGCTCCAGTCTGTTTTTCGGCCGGATCGAGCCGGACGGGCTGCGCTGTTGTTACCATGGCTGGAAATTCGACGTGCAGGGTCATTGCATCGATCAGGCGTGTGAGATCGATGGCGGTGCCCGCCGCGATCTAGCCCGGCAACCCTGGTATCCGGTCGAAGAGCGTTATGGTCTGATTTTTGCCTATATGGGCCCGCCCGACAAGAAGCCGGTCCTGCCGCGCTGGAGCGTGCTTGAGTCTTTGGAGGAGGGGGAGTTCTACGAAATTTCGCTTAATCCTGGTTATGGAGATGGCGAGATATTGCCTTTCAACTGGTTGCAATCTTATGAGAACACGCAGGATCCGCTGCATGCGGCCTGGCTGCATCTTGAGCATAATGAGAACCAGCATTTCGGGACCGAGCGGATCATTCGCAACGGTCCCGATACGCATGAAATCATCAAGGACATCACCTGGGGCGAGACGCCTCTTGGCGTGCGCTATACCCGTACCAGCCCGGTGCCAAATTCCGACAAACGTGCCGCCTTCACGGTAGAAGCCATCCTGCCGCATGTATTTTCGGTTCCCAACTATATCGATCAGAGCCGCCCGGGCCGACAGGACCAAATCGGCTGGCACGTGCCGGTGGACGATACGCATTTCCGTATCATCCAGGTGGCGCGCGTTCGCAACAAAGGCGATCTCATCGACCGCGTTGCATTGCACAACGAAAAAAAATGGTCCGAATGCACTAACGAGGAATTGCAGCGGTGCCCCGGCGATTTCGAGGCTCAGGCGACCCAGGGGCCGATCGCCATCCACGCCCATGAACGGCTTGTACCCAGCGATCAGGGAGTCATCCTGCTTCGTAGAAAGCTGCGCGCACTGCTTGCTGACATGGAGGCGGGCCGTGATCTCATCAACGTCAGTTTCGATGCGACGGCCGCACCGATCGAAGTCAACGCCCGCCTCGAAATCCTAGCCTGACCGCTAGGACGATTGGCCGCACATCCTGTGCGCAAAGCAAAGGAAAAATGGTGTCCCGACTGCCAGATCTTCAACCGAACGATCTTTCACCCGCTCAAAGGCAGGTATATGACCAGATCGTCCAGGGGCCGCGCGGCAAGATCAGCGCGCCATTTATGGCAATGTTGCACAGTCCCCCGCTCGCTTCGGTGCTGGAAAAAGTGGGTGTCTATCTGCGGTATGAAACCGGCGTTCCGGCACGCACGCGCGAACTGGCGGTGCTGGTGGTGTGCGCGCATTTTCGCTGCGGTTACGAATGGTCGTCGCATGCGCCGCTGGCTATTGCTGCAGGGGTGAGGGCCGATGTCGTTGCGGCCATCGGTGCAGGGCGAGAGCCTGAAGGGCTCGACGATGCAGATGCGCTGGTCATGGGCGTCGCGAGGGAACTTGTGGCGAACGGTAGGGTCGGTGCGCCGCTTTACGAAGCCGCGCTGGCGATGTTCGGAGAGGAACGGCTTGTCGATCTGACAGCCATGGTGGGCTATTACACCATGCTCGCCATGACCATCAACGCGCATGAAGTGCCCGCCGCGCCCGGCACCGTCCTCCCCTGGGGAGGCATCTGACATGATCGTTGACTTGGCAACCCGCACCATCCGCGCGCAGGGCGACGACCTGACCGATGCCGAACGTGCCGCCATCGCTGAAATCCGCGATTTGCAGCATCGGCGCGCGCGTGCGCTTGAAAATGCGGATGGTGATTTCCACCAGGGACTGCTGACCGAAGATTGTACGATTGTGCACGGGGCAGGCTTTGCGGAAAGCAAGCAGGACTATATCCCCAGCTTCATTCGGCGACTGGAAATTCGCGATGCGGGCTACCGGGACGTGACCTATCGGGTCTTGGGTGACACCGTGATCGAAAACGGCATTTTCGAGATGACCGTTCGGCAGAAACTGGAAGAAGGCGGCGCATCTTATCGCGCCGTCGCATTGTACACGATTGCCTGGCACCGAATGGCTGATGGCTGGAAAATTGTTCTGATCCACCAGACCCGCGTGCCGCCAAAACCGTGATGCCGCGACTTCAAATGAGGACGGTCCGCCAGCCGCGTATGAGATATGGTGTAGGAGAAGGACGATGTCGCTGAGGTTCAACGCGCCGGAGGCCAAGGTATTTGGAGGACCAAGGAGCAGGGAGTATCCCGCGCCGATCGAACTTCTCCACGCCTCCATCTTCCACACTGGCCCCGGTATCGACGAACTGGTCAATTTCTATATGGTCGCGCTCAACATGCGGCTGGTATTTCGTTTTTCCTATCCGACATTCGAGTTCATCGCGATCAGCGCCGACGATGAAAATCACCGTCTCGGTTTCGTGAACGACCTGCAGGATAGCACGGCCGGATCGGCGGACGGCATAGAAGCTCGACATACGCCCCCGCGCAAATGTCGCATCGAACACACATCATGGTTGTACCGCGATTTCAAGGCTGTTCTCGAACTGGCGCGCGCCATTCACCATGAACTGGGAATATGGCCCCTGTCGTCACGGCATGACGGGTTGGACCTGACCATCGACTATCTCGACCCAGACGGCAACCGGGTGGAAATGCTGTCCCAGACGCCGACCAAGGCGGAAATTCTCTGGAAAATTCATCATCGCACCATGAACGAGCCGGTCAACCGCGAATATACCGATACCTACATGGCGTTCGACATGGAAAAGATGATTGCACTGTACGATGCGGGGACGGCTGTCGAAACGCTCATGGACCGGGAATGGTGCCGGTCAATGAAGGCGACGGGAATGCTCTGAAGCCCACCGTTGTAAGGCAGGCAATTGGCGAAACATTGGAATGTCCCTTGCGACATCGAATTTGGGAGGACGTGTCATCAAATTGGTAACAATAGCGCGGGGCGCAGCGGGCATTCCGGGGTGCCTCATCGGTTCGGATGTCCTTGACCTGCAATGCGCCGCCCAAGTGTTGGCGGGGGGGGCACCGATTCCGGTCACCGTGGCTGAAATCCTGACCGATGGATCGGGCGGGCTTGATGCTGCGCGCGCGCTGTTCGAGAGGGTTGGTACGGCGAGTGCCGATATTGTCGGGCGGTTGCGCGACATCGGTGCGCTGACCGCCCTTGCCGATACGGCGTTGCTTGCGCCGTTGCCCAGCCCTCGGCTGATCCTGTCGCACGGGCAGGCGTTCCACGCCCATCGGCGCGATTTTCACAAGGACGCTAAGCCTGAGCCGCCCAAGAACCCGCCAGCCGGTTTCATCAAGGGGCAGAACAGCATCGTAGGGCCGGGCGCAGACATAGTATTGCCAAAGGTCGCTTCGGAAAAGGTCGACTATGAAGGCGAGCTATGCGTCGTATTCAGCCGCCACTGCAGCAATGTCGTGCGTGCGGATGCGATGAACTATGTCGCCGGTTACACCATCATCAACGACGTGTCGGCGCGCGATTGGATTCCGCAGATGCGCGATCCCGCAACCGGAATGATGACCGCGTTCCATGCGCTGAACCTGATGTACAAGAACTTTCCAAGCTTCTGTCCGATGGGACCGAACGTGACCACCGCTGACGAGATCGCTGATCATCAGGCCCTTCGCTTGGTCACGCGGCTGAACGGAGAGGTTATGCAGGATGCTGTGATGGCTGACCTGATCTGGGGAATTCCCGAACTTATCGAATATTATTCGGCGCGAATGGAGTTTCATCCCGGTGATATCATGAGCACAGGAACGCCGGGCGGCGTCGGTTTCGGCCGCACGCCGCCGGTCTTCATGCGGGAAGGCGATGTGATTTCCGTATCTGTCGATGGAATCGGGACATTGGAAAACCGGATCGTGGCACCTCCGGCGGGGGCGGCGTGAGCGACGCCTCCTCGCCACGCGGTTCTTCGGAACCTTCGGCTCAGGCTGACCCAGGACCAGGGACCCGGCCGGTCGGCCGCGCGCCCGCCAGTGAACGCTGGCTGGTCTTCGTTCTGACCACCATGGGTATGCTTGCAGCGGTCGACCGACAGATACTGTCGCTCCTCATCAACCCCATAAAGGCCGACCTTGGCCTTACCGATGTCCAGATCAGTCTGGTTATAGGGGCTGCCTTCGCCCTTGCCCACATCGCCTTCACCCTGCCTGCCGGCTATATTGCGGATTCCAGAAGTGCACGGATGCTGGTGGCGGGGGGCGGCTGGGTCTGGTCGATCATGACCATGGGCTGCGGCGTTACAACTAATTTCATCCAGATGTTTGTCATGCGCGCCGGTGTTGGCGCAGGTGAAGCGGCGATCAATCCGGGTGCCTTGGCCATTCTTCGTCGGGCCATCCCGTCCGAACGGCGTGGCCGTGCGTTCGGCACCTTCTACATGTCATTGATGATCGGCGCAGCGATCGCTGTGCTGGTCGGCGGTCTCTTGGTCGGGGCGATCGAACGAAACCGCGACGCTTTTGGCGGCATCATGAGCGACATCAGTCCTTGGCGAGTGGCGTTGTTCATTGTTGGGGGCATCGGAATACCGATTTCCGCGCTAATGTTGACGATCCGAATTCCCGCCGCGCAGGCGGCGCGCCCCCCAGAAAGGGGAGTTGCGCAGGATGCGCCTGCCAAGGCGGACGCTGATCCGGTTTCCTTCCGCGCGGCATTGTATTTCATCAGCGCGAACAGGCGGTTCTATCTGCCGCTCTGGGTGTCCAATGTTGCGTTCATGCTGAACACCGCCGCCTTTGCGGGGTGGCTGGCGGCCATGGCCCAGCGTAACTTTGGTCTTTCCGCGCAGGATACGGGTATCGCATTGGGATCGGCCATGCTCATCATGCCCCAATTGGGTCTGCTCGTTTCGGGTAGGCTGATCGATAGGCTGGGAGTAGGACTTGGCCTTAAGGGTGCGTCGCTGGTCGGTGCGATTGGCGCGACCGGATTCTGGCTTGGTGCAACTTTGGTACCGCAAATGCAGACCGAAATGGCATTTTTCGCCGCCCTGTGGATCAGCTACTTGTTTTGCCAGGCTCCCATGCCTGCCTATGCTACCCTGCTTTCGGCCATCACGCCGGCGGAATTGATGGGCAAGATCACCAGCATCCAGCTTATCCTGTTGGGGGTGCTGGGTATGGCTATCGGGCCGACGCTGGTGGCGTTGGTCTCGGACAATTTCCTGTCCGGTCCTCGCGCGATCGCCAATGCTCTGAGCATCGTTGCCTTCAGTGTGGGATGGATACCTGTAGTCGGGTTCCTGGCACTGCGGCGGGTTCTCTGATCGTCAGACCTTGAGCCGGGCAGACGCGAAATGATCGATCAGGGCCCTCACTCGTGAAGGCACCAGCCGACGTGACGGATAGACGGCGTGGATGTTCGTTGTCAGGCCTGGATCGTCGCTCAATACCTTCACGAGCTTGCCGTTGGCGAGGTCCTTGGCGATTAGCCAGTCCGGCAAAAAGGCAATGCCCAGTCCTTCCAGCGCAGCAAGGCGTAAAAGTGTTTCGTTCTCGCTGCTCATAGCTACCGGCAGCGTCAGCTTCGGGCTATCCGCGCCGCCGCCGAAGAATAGATGCTGGCGATCCGCGAAGCCTGCATAAGCAAGGAGTTTCTGCCCACATAGATCCTCTCTGTTTTGAGGATCACCCATGGTCTTCTTGAGCGCAGGACTGGCAAGGAGATGGAACTGGACCTCACCAATCACACGCGAAATATGTCCAGGTTCGCGATTGGGGCCGACGCGCAGGGCAAGATCATAGCCTTCGTCCAAAAGATTAGCACGTCGCCCGCTCAGATTGATGTCGAGCCGGATCAGCGGATGATTGTGCATGAATGAAGCAAGGATTGCCACGAAGTGGGGGTTAGCCATCCACACTGGCGCTGTCAGGCTAACATTGCCGCGAATGCCCGCCGAACGATCTGTGAGTGTTTCGTCGAGTTCTTCCAGTTCCTCCAAAATGCGCCGCGCCCGCGCGACATAGATTTCGCCTTCTTCGGTCAGGCTGACATGACGACTGTTGCGGTTCAAAAGACGCAGTCCCAGACGATCTTCTAACTGGGCGACATGCTTGCTGACCATAGCGGGTGAAATCCTGAGCCGCTGTGCTGCGGCGCGAAACCCATTATTATCGGTAACGGCTATGAGAATACGCAAGCTGGCCAGACGATCCATGGAGCCTATCCCCATGCCGATCGATTATATGTCGGATTGCCTTGCTTATGTTTACCGTTTCTCATGTTGCGGAAGGTTCTTCTGCGTGCGGCAAGGTTGTTGATCTGGCGGAAGAGGTCTGTCCGTCGTCGCTTGCTGGTAAGTCTCTGGCATAGCGTCCAGCCAGATAAGCGCAGACCAACAATTGGATCTGGTGGAAAACCATCAGCGGCAGAATGATCGTGCCGACCTGGGTCACCGGGAACAGGATGCCGGCCATTGGTACCCCGGTAGCAAGGCTCTTCTTCGAACCGCAGAAGAGGATCGTGATCCTGTCTTCTCGCGAAAATCCGAACTTCTTTGCAACCATGAGCGAGATTGTCATCACCGCAGCAAGCAGAATAGTCGAAAAGAGAAATATCAGGCCAAAATCGGCGACGGAAATTCTGCGGAACAGGCCTTCGAGAACCGCGGCGCTGAAAGCACCATAGACGACCATCAATATCGATCCGCGATCAACCATGGTCACGAACTGTTTGTTTCGCGCGATAAAGCCGCTGAGCGCTGGCCGCAACAACTGACCAGCTACGAACGGGACCAGCAGTTGCAGCATGATAGCGCGCATCACGGCCATAGTATCCCCACCATGAGTTTGTATGCCCATGAACAAGGCAACCAATGCCGGAGTGAGTAAAGTGCCGATCAGGTTCGACGCCGCCGCGCTGCAAATCGCAGCGGTGACATTGCCGCGCGCTATGGAGGTGAATGCGATCGACGATTGTACAGTAGAAGGCAGGAGCGCTATGAACAGGAATCCTGTTGCCAGAAGCGGCGAAAGCAAGCCAGCAACGATCGGGCGCATTATCATGGCCAGAAGGGGAAACAGGACGAAAGTGCACAGCAGTACCAGCAGATGCAACCGCCAGTGCGTAATCCCGGCGATTACGGTTTCGCGCGCTAGCCGTGCCCCGTGAAGGAAAAACAGCAAGGCGATAGCCATTGTCGTCAGGACGGAAAAGGCCGACGCCCACCCTGCTTGAATTGGCATCAGCGCGGCCAGTACAACGGTGCCTATCAAGGCCAAGGAATATCCGTCGAACGGAAGTAATTTCAATATATGCTTCAAGACAAACTCCCTATCTGGCCTGAATGCCCCCTCTGGCAAATCATTGTGGTGCGATCGGTTTCCGATCACTAGATCCATTGCCGTGCCGCATCGTGGAGACCATCCCCTGGAACGAACCGGCAGCGTTTAGAAGATGGGCCCGCATCAACCGTTCTGCCGCTCCACCATCGCCTTGCGCCATGGCGGTCAGGAGATCGCCATGCTCGTCGTTCGACTCAACCATCCGACCTTCATCGCGTAGTTGGGCGTTGCGAAACTCGCCCAGCTTGTTGCGCAACATGGTCGCTTGTTCTGTAAGCACCTCATTATGTGTGGCGCGATAGATCAGGTCGTGAAATTCGTGATTCAGAGATACATAAGCGCTGATGTCGCCCTGTCGCCGCGCCTCGGTCGCCCTGAGATGGACTCGCTGCAATGTCGCCCGCTCGGCGATCGTCATTCGGTAAGTGGCAAGTCTTGCGCACGTCGCCTCAATTTCCGCGGCAGCTTCGAACAGCGCCATCAACCGCTCCTGCGTGACGGCGATGACTACGGCCCCGCGCCTGGGGCGTAAGTCGATTAGCTCGACCGCAGCCAACTGACGTAAAGCTTCGCGTACGGGCGTACGCGACATGCCAAAGCGCGAAGCAAGCGCTTGCTCGTCCAAAATCGTTCCGCCGGGAAGTTGGCCGGTCGCAATCTCGTGAGCCAGTGTCATGCGTAGTCGATCCGACAGCAGCATGGACTCACCTTCTATAAGCGATCCGTTGGCCAAACTTTCCTGAACGGACATCTGCGCCACCCCAATGTATGCAGGAATCACCAAAACAAGCGATATTCTAGATATATCCTATGAATATACTCCATATCCGTATGTCATGTATGCACAAGGTGCAATATATTTGACTCCGCATAATCAATTGCGGATATGTGGTCGTGCAATTTCGAGTTGGCTGGAGCAAGGAAGGCTATGAGTACCGTCGAAGCAATGATCGATGCCCATGAGCATGCACAGATCGAAAAGCTTGAGCATATGATAGTCGGAGGAAAGGTTTACACACCGGCACCTCTCTATTCATCGGGGCCAGTCGATCCATCAAACGGCCCCTATTGGAAAGCAGAATATCTGGCCCTGCCGGGGGATCAACGCCCGGTATTCAGTATGATAGACGATCCTCGCCTTCCGCCAATGCCTGAAAAGCCGACGCTTATGGACTATTTCCGGTATCGTATCGGCCCCGCCGAACATCTTTTGCAAAGTGCACGTCTCGCCAAGATCAGTGGCTGCAGCGAAAAGATGATTCTGGCCAGTCTGCTGCATGATATTTCCATGGAAGGGTTTATCGGCGGCGATCATGGCTATTGGGGAGCGCAATTGATCGCGCCCTATGTGGACGAAGAGGTGAGTTGGGCCGTGCGCTATCATCAGGCGCTAAGGTTTTTTCCTGATCCCGATGTCGGATATGAATATCCTAAAGCCTATTATCAGTATTTCGGCGAGGACTATGTTCCCGATGCATATATCAAGCGCGATTATGAATATGCGCGCAATCATAAGTGGTACATGTCAGCGCGGATGATAACGATCAATGATGTCTATGCCTTCGATCCTGATGTGCGAGTCGATCTGGAGGATTTCACAGATATTATCGGCCGCCACTTCCGGCAACCTGAAGAGGGGCTTGGCTTTGATGACAGTCCTTCCTCGCACATGTGGCGTACGATCATGCGGCCGCGCAAATTCCTTTGACAATCGGATTGCCCGATACGCCTGTAAAATCGATCGGCCGCTTCTTCATTTCATACCGACCGTGACGACAACATGATCTGTAATCATTCGCGTCGCGGCGCGCACATTGCGGTTGACATCGGCAGAGTTTTTTATCAGGTAGCCAGATAATAATCTATGGTGGCGCGTTCAGTATATTCCGCCGAATAGCTATTCGAGCACGACGGCCGCCTATCCTTGAGGGAAGACTGGCGAAATGAACGAGCGATGCGTCACCTATGAGTTGAAGGGGCAGATTGCGTTCATTGGCCTGAACCGTCCTGAAAAGCGCAATGCTATAAATCGAGAGCTTTTCCTGCAATTGGCCGAAGCGGTCGCCAAGGCTGAGGAGGAAGCAAATGTCGGCGTGATATTCGGCCATGGCAGCCAGTTCTCGTCGGGTCTGGATCTGGCTTTTGCGGCAGATGATCTTCTGAAAATGGACCCTGCGCTGCGCAAACGGCGGCCAGACTTGTCGCGGATCGCATTCGACAGCATTGCGCGTGGGGTTATTCCCTGGATTGCCGCATTGCATGGGCCAGTAGTCGGTGCTGGGTTCGAACTGGCGGCGACAGCGCATGTTCGGGTAGCGGATGAGACGGCGTTTTTCGCACTGCCGGAATGCGCACGCGGTATTTTCGTGGGTGGAGGAGGCTCCGTCCGAATACAGCGTCTGATTGGCACAAGCCGAATGACCGACATGATGCTGACTTCACGAACCTATTCTGCTCAGGATGCAGAAGGCTTCGGCGCAGTGCAATATCTTGTCGCGCCTGGAGAGGCGCTGGCGAAGGCCAGTGAACTGGCGCAAAAGATCGCTGGTAATGCCGCTTTGTCCAATTATGCGGTTTCGGCCATCATGCCCCGCATTGCGGATATGCCAGTGGACGAAGGCCTGTTCTACGAACGGGTCGCAGCCGAATATATAATAACTGCGGAGTCTAGCGAGCGCATGCGCGCCTTTCTGGAAAAGCGGTCAGCTCCGCTTGAGCGCCCTGCTAATCCCGGCAAAGAATAATGACAAAACACTCCCAAGCCTATGTCGTAGGAATGTACGAGCATCCGACACGACACGCTCCCGACATTTCCACCGCGCAATTGCATTTTGAGGTAGCGCGTGGGGCCTTGATCGATGCCGGACTGACGCTTGACGATGTTGATGGATATTTTTGCGCAAGCGACGCACCGGGAATGGGTGCCGCAACAATGGCCGAGTATATCGGGCTGCGCAATATCCGCCATACCGACAGCACGGAAACTGGGGGGTCGGCTTATCTGGTGCATGTCGGTCATGCCGCCGCCGCGATCGCCGCTGGAAAATGCAATATTGCGCTCATAACCATGGCTGATCGCCCTTTGGGCGCGAAACAGGGTATCAAACTGGGCGGGGTGGACCTGACGCAGTTCGTTGACCTGGCCTATACAGGCGCTTTTCCGATACCGCCTTTGGCCGGCTATGCTGCCGTGGCCAATCGGCATATGTATGAATATGGCACGACGAGTGAGCAATTGGCTTGGGTAAAGGTCGCGGCCTCGCATCATGCCCAGCACAATCCTCACGCCTTATTGCGCGATGTGGTCACGGTAGACGATGTGGTGAATTCGCCTCTGGTGGCCGATCCGCTGCATCGCTTGGATTGTTGCGTGGTTACAGATGGCGGCGGTGCCATCGTGCTCGCGCGGGCCGACATCGCCAGGCGGATAAAACGACCGATGGTGAAAGTGAAAGGATGCGGCGAAGCCATCAGACATCGCACCAATGATAGATTTGATCTTACGACGTCGGGTGCGATATGGTCTGGACAGGCAGCCTTTGCGGAGGCTGGCATCACCCCTTCAGACGTGAAATATGTCTCTATCTACGACAGTTTCACGATCACCGTCGTCGTTCAGCTCGAAGATCTCGGTTTTTGTGCCAAAGGTGAGGGCGGGCCATTCGTAGCCGATGGCAACCTGATATCGGGTGTGGGTCGATTGCCTTTTAATACGGATGGTGGTGGCCTTTGCAGCAATCATCCGGGCAATCGCGGCGGTATGACCAAGCTGCTTGAAGCTGTCCGGCAGGCGCGGGGCGAAGCGCACCCCGCGGTTCAGGTTCCCAACCATGACCTGGTATTGGCGCACGGCACCGGCGGCAGCCTTGCCAGCTACCATGTATCCTCCACCGTCATTCTTGAAGCGGAATAGGCGCTATGCCTCTAAACACTCCCGTCATTGCGCAGGAAAGCCGGGAATATTGGGCGGCGGCAAGGCAGAAACGCTTGCTGCTGAAACATTGCGGTTCATGCCACCGGCATTTCCACTATCCGCGCGCTTATTGCCCCTATTGCATGTCCGACCAAACCGAATGGGTGCAAGCATCGGGCGCAGGGACGATCTATTCATTCACGGTGATCCGGCGCGGACCCGACGCCGGCACCATTCCTGCTTTTGTTACCTTGGCCGAAGGGCCGACAATGATGGCGGGGATCGTCGATGCAGCGCCCGAAGCGGTATTCATTGGTGCGCCGGTCCGGTTGCGCTTCGTGGAAGGCGGGGAAGGCCAGAACATTCCTTTGTTTGAACTCGGAAGATAGGGTGCCGTAATGCAGGATCCCAAAGCGTATATGGCTGTGGCACAGACGCTGGCGGCAAAAGGAATCGGCTATGACACATCCGATGCGCCGCGCCGTATAGACAAGGCCGTAGTCATCGGGGCCGGGACGATGGGCACGGGAATCACGATGGTCTTGGCCGCCGCGGGAGTAACGGTAACGTTAGTCGATAAGGCGCAATCAGGGCTAGATCGCGCTCGCATCAGCGCAGCGAATATCTGGACGCGGAGCGTCGATCGGGGCCAGATCGACACCGCCGAAGTTGACCGCAGATTGGCGCGCATATCCTTTGCTACCGATATGGCCGACACCCTAGCGGATGCCGATCTGGTGATTGAGGCAGTCTGGGAACAGATGGCTCTAAAGAAGGAAATCTTCGCACGGATTGATGCGCTTGCAAAACCCGGTGCTTTACTTGGAACCAACACATCCACGCTGGATATCGATGAGATCGCTGCCGTGACCACCCGTCCGCAGGACGTGATCGGACTCCATTTCTTTAGCCCGGCTCATGTCATGAAATTGGTGGAGGTCGTGCGCGGCAAACGCAGTTCAGCCGCGTCAGTGCGGGATGCTCTCTCGTTGGCGATCCGGCTCGGCAAGACCCCGGTTGTGGTTGGCGTATGTTTCGGCTTTGTCGGCAATCGTATCTTTGGTGCGCGTGAGAATGAAGCACGCAGCTTGCTCTTGGAAGGGGCGATGCCGCAGCAGGTCGATCGGGTGCTGGTCGAGTTCGGATTCCCGATGGGCAGTTTCTTGTTACAGGACATGAGCGGTGGCATTGAACTGCTCTGGCGAATGAACCAATCGAAGGGCATCAGGGACGAACTGATTGACCGGCTTGCTGAATTGGGCCGCTTTGGTCAAAAGTCCGGGCGTGGCTTTTATGCTTATGGCGGGGATGGGCGAACACCGCTTCCCGACCCAGAAGTAGAGGCAATTATTCTTCAGGTGTCGAAAGATGCCGGGATCACGCGCCGTACCATTTCCGATACGGAAATTTGTGAACGCCTGATCTATCCGATGATCAATGAGGGTGCCAAGATCGTTGAGGAAGGCGTAGCCGACAGGCCGAGCGACATCGATGTAATTTGGAGCCTTGGTTATGGCTGGCCCAAGGATAAGGCCGGCCCGATGTATTTTGCCGACGTTATAGGTTTGCCGGTCGTGCGGGATACGCTGGTGCGCTTACAGGCCGCGCATGGAGATCGTTTTGCGCCCGCTCCGCTTCTTGAGCATCTGGCCAGGGCCGGCGGGAAATTCACAGAAGAAGGAAAATTAGCCGGGGTTTGATTCACAAGCGCGATTGATGATCTACCGGCTTGAGAGGGACAAGATGACGGATTTGTCAACAATAGCGTTCCGCGATGTGAATTGGCTACCAGTTGATCTCATCATCGACCAAAAGGCCGATGGTACGATCCTGCTGGAAAACCGGACGGCACTGGCTGATGTCGAGGCACATCTTCCCGCTTATCTACGGCGCTTTGCTGAAGAACGCCCGGACACGATGTGGCTTGGCCGTCGCATGCCTGATGGAGGGGAGTGGGCGACACTTACATATGGCGAAGCGCGTGATATGATCGATGCCCTTACTCAGGCGCTCCTCAATCTGAATCTGCCCAAGGAGCGCCCACTCGCTATTCTCAGTGGCAACAGCATCGAGCATGCCCTCATCATGATGGCTGCAATGCAGGCCGGCATTCCCATCGCGCCACTTTCGCCCAATTATGCTCTGCTAAGCGAGGACTTCAGCAAATTGCGGGGGATCGTAGAAACGCTGGAGCCCGCTGCTTATTTCGTGCAGTCCGGCCCGCCGTTCCAGAAGGCTATCAATGCGTTGGTGTCGGCCGATGTCCCAGTTATCTGGGTTGACGAGCCGCCCCATCACCCATGCAGCTACGCCTATACCGAGATGGTCCGCACTGTGCCGACCGCTGATGTAGCGCGGGCGCTTGCAGCGATTGACCCATCGGCGACAGCGAAGATCATGTTTACGTCCGGTTCCACTGGCACGCCAAAGGGCGTGATGCAAAGTCAGGCTGGCATTGTGGCCACGGCTGTTTCGACCGTGCAGACCTTTAATTTTTCAGCCGAGCGGCCTTCTGTTCGGCTTGACTGGACGCCGTGGAACCATGTTTTTGGCTTCGTCAATTTCTGCCTCGCGCTACTGACAGGGGGTCAGTTTTATATTGATGACGGCAAGCCGGTCGAACCGCTGGTCCGCGAAACGATCCGCAATTTGCGCGATGTGAGTCCCACCTACTATGCCAACGTTCCTGCGGGCTATGCCGCTGTACTTCCTTATCTTGAAGCGGACAGGGAACTCGCAGAACGGTTTTTTTGTCAGCTTGAGATGCTCGGTTATGCAGGCGCGCGTCTCCCCGATGACATTGGCGAGCGCTTGCAGCGCCTTGCCGTGAAGACGGTGGGTTGCCGGATCCCGGTGATGACTGGATTCGGATCGACGGAAACAGGCCCAACCGGCGCATTCGTCCACTGGCCCACCGACATGGTCGGGCTGATTGGTTTACCGCATCCTGGTGTTCGGATGAAGTTGCTGCCGTTGGATGCGTTACGTTTCGAGGTGCGACTCAAGACGGCAGGAATTATGCGAGGCTATTATAAAGCGCCAGATATCACGGATGCGGCATTCGACGACGAAGGTTTTTACCGGCTCGGCGACGCGGCGACCTTTGTCGATCCTGATAATCCTGAGGCTGGGTTGCGATTTGCTGGTCGGATTGCCGAGGACTTCAAGTTACAGACCGGCACCTTTGTTCAGGCAACGACGTTACGCGCCGAGCTGTTATTCAGTACGGCACCTCTATTACAGGATATCGTTATCTGCGGAGAGAGCCAGGCGTTCGTAGCTATACTTGCTTGGCCCAATCTTGCGGCGGCCCGTGCGCTGACGGGCGATGCCGAACTCAGGTTGATGGATGCAGCGGCGCATCCGGCGGTGATCGAAAAAGTGCGTGATGCATTGTGTCAGCACAACATGGACAATCCGGCATCAAGTATGCGGATAAGGCGGTTCATGCTCCTGGCTATTCCGCCGTCGATCGATGGTGGGGAAATCACGGACAAAGGGTCTGTCAACGCCAAGGCTGTCTGGCAGCGTCGGGCGGATGACGTGGCGAGGCTTTACCGGATCAAAGTGGATACTCAGGTTAACGACGTTTAGTCGCGGCAATAGTGAACGTCTATGGATCAGATATGTGCGCCAAAGTCTCTTTAGAAGCTTTGATCACGTCCTGAAGGGTCGCACGAAATTCTGCCAAGCCGGTGTCGTCAAGGCAAGCAAAAGCCTGTTGTTCAACACGGTCCATGGCCGTTTCAGTCAGGTTCAGCATATCGACGCCAAGCGGCGTAATGGAAAGAAACTTCGCCTTGCGGTTCGACGGGCGCGTCCGTTTTTCCAACAGGCCTGCCTGTTCAAGGCTGGTGATGGTTTCATTGGTGGATTGCGGGGTGTGCCCCATCCTTCGGGCTACGTCAGCGGAGGTCAGGTCATCGCGATCGCGCAGGAAGCTGAGCACTACATATTTACTGAGCGAAAGGACACCTTCCTGCCGCTGGCGCTCCGTCAGGTTTAGGATCGCCTCGCTGACGCGCCATATCAAATACATCGTACGCGGTTGACGGATGGTTTCGGGCATAGCTTGCCTTTAGGGCATGGGACGAGGGGTTTGCAATTGGCGTCCCGACATGGATTCGGATATCCGGAACCAAGGGATCAGGCATCGACAGTCGGCCGCGTTTCCGTCAAGACCGCGCAATGCATTCCAAATCGAACAGCGATGAAGAGATCGTTAATATCAGGCGTAGGCAGACGCGCGCGAGAGAATCACGTGCCAAGCTTATCGAAGCGGCGACGGGCGAATTTGCAGCGCGCGGCTTTGATGGTGCATCGACTCGGCAGATTGCCGAACTGGCCGGCCTGAAACATGCTTTATTGATATATCACTTTGGTAGCAAGCGCGCGCTTTGGGAAGCTGTGATGGAAAAGGTGGTAGGCCGGTTCCTCGAAAGCTTTGCGCGCCGACAGGAAGAAGATGTCAACTGCGACGATGTGCGTCGACTTAAAGGATTGTTCGCAGAATTCATCAGATTGGCGGCAACTTATCCGGAGTTGCATCGGCTGATGTCCCATGAGGCGTGGGAGGGTGGTGAACGGATTGAGTGGATAATGCGCCAACTGCTCGCCCATGATAACATACCTTTTGTTGCGTTGATCGAAAGCGTCCAGGCGCAGGGCCGTTTCGTAAAAGGCGATCCCTACCATCTTTACTATACATTTCTTGGCGCGGCCGCGCGCATATTCATGCTGGGTGGAGAGATTGAGCTCGTCACTGGCAGGTCGCCATTTGAGGCTGAATATGTCGAGCAGCATGTGCAGATATGCGAGGAACTGTTTTTCCGCTGAATAGGACGCATTTTTTAAACTGTCCTCTAGGATTGTATTCTGTAAGTCGCTATCCATCCTGCCAAAGGAGAGGACGTGATGGTCGATGGACTCGATTCACCTTCAGAAGTTTGTGCCTTTGTCTCCACGGCCACGCTGCATGAGGCGGCCGGACGTCGAGGCGCGCTCCCTTCCATAATAAAGCCGATTGACAGCAAAATGCAGGTTTCCGGGCCGGCTCTACCGGTGCGGTGTCCGCCCGGTGATAATTTGTGGATTCACAGGGCTCTGGTCGAAGCCCAGCCGGGCGATGTGCTGGTCGTCGAATGTGGCACTGGCGGTGAATTCGGCTATTGGGGCGAGATCATGGCTACCGCCGCAATTGCGCGGGGCCTTGGCGGACTGGTGATCACCGGCGGCGTTCGAGACAGTCTGGCATTAATTGAGCTTGGGCTGCCCACATTTGCGGGGCGGATATGCATCCAGGGTACGGGCAAGGATCCCAAGAGCGACGGTGCCGTTGGTGAGGCGGTTCGTATCGGATCGATCACCGTGCGCCGTGGCGACCTTGTCGTTGGGGATGCCGATGGCGTGCTTGTCCTGTCGCCAGAGGATGCCGCCTGGGTTGTGCCAGCAGGCCGCGAGCGGGACGCCAAGGAGGCCGCCATTCTGGAGCGTGTCCGCGCGGGCGAGCCAACTCTCGAAGTCTACAACCTGTGACGCACAGCACCAACACGGGAGCCAGAACATGATCATCGACGTACATTCGCATTTGTGGGCGCCGCCCGAACTGAACGCCATGGGTCTGAACCTGGTGGGCAGCGATGGCCATTATTCCGGACTGGAGCCGCAGATTTCGGACGATCGCTATCTCGAATATCTGCAAACATTGTTCAAGGCGCTCGACATGGTCGGCACCGATTTCCAAATGGTGTCGCCGCGTCCATTTACCATGCTCCATTCGCGCGGGGCGCGGCTGGTCGATGTATGGACCCGCTGGACCAACAACGCCATTGCGCAGCAGGTCCGCCTCGCGCCCGACCGTTTCATGGGCATGGCCGGCTTGCCGCAGGTGCCTGGGCAACCGATCGAGAGGGTGTTTCCGGAAATGGATCGCTGCATCAAGGAACTGGGCTTCAACTCGATCCTGATCAATCCCGATCCGTCCGAAGGCATGGGCCATGTGCCGCCGATGGGTGATTCCTATTGGTATCCGCTCTACGAAAAAATGTGCGAGTATGACGTTCCCGCGCTGATCCATGCGGCGTCGTGCTGCAACGGGCGGGAAACCTATGCCAACCACTTCATCACCGAACATTCTATCGCACTGCTTTCGATGATCAAGGCCGGGGTGATGCAGCGCTATCCTGACCTCAAAATCATCGTGGCGCATGGGGGCGGATCGGTGCCGTACCAGATTGGCCGTTGGCGGGCAGAGCGCGGCTCCTTCCCGGACCTGGGCAAAGGCAGCATCAAGGGCAAGATGAACGAGGGTTCGGGTACGTTCGACGACGCGCTGCGCGTATTCCACTTCGATACCTGCCTGCACGCACCGGAATCCGTTGAGTTCCTGATCAAGGTCGTTAGTCCCGATTGCGTCTGCTTTGGCACGGAACGCATCGGCAGCGGATCGCAGATCAATCCGGACACCGGCCGTTCCTATGACGATATGAAGCCGGATATCGAGGCGATGGGCTTCCTGAACGAGGCCGACCGCTTCAAGATATTTGAAGGCAATGCGCGTAAGCTGTTCAACGGGTTGCCGGGCTGACATGGCCGAGATCGTTCTAGGGATCGGCTGTTCGCACAGCCCGCTGTTGGCCATCGACTGGAGCGAATGGCAGCGACGGGCGGAAGCCGATATGGCAAATCCAGCACTGAACCTGTCGGATGGTCGCTTCGTTACCTATGATGAGCTTGTCGCCGAGGTCGGGGAGGGCTGGGCTGCGGTGGCGGCGTCGGAGCAATTCGCGGCATCTGCTGCGCGCTGTCAGGCGGGGCTTGACCAACTGGCCGATGAACTTGCGGAGGCGCAGGTCGATGTCGTTGTGGTGATTGGCGATGATCAGGGAGAATTGTTCGCGCTGTCGAACACGCCTATGATCTCAATCTATTACGGCGATGAGATTGCCACCAACGATGTCTGGGGGCGACCTGATAAGCCAACTTGGATGAAAGAGATGGCCAAGGGTTATATGATGGACAAGGTCCATCGGATGCCCGCCGCGCCGGACCTGGCGCGCCAACTCATTGCGGGGCTGGTTCGACGGCATGTCGATGTTGGCGCATCATCCCATGTCGACAATCCTGTCAAGGCCGGGTTCGGCCATGCCTTCGGCTTTGTGGCCGATCGGTTGTTCCGCGACCGGACCATCCCGATGTTGCCGGTTCTGCTGAACACCTATTTCCCGCCCAATGTCATGACATCGGCGCGGGCGCTGGAAGTGGGTCGGTCGATTTGTAGCGCGATCGAGGAAAGTCCGCTCGACCTGCGCGTGGCGGTAGTCGCTTCAGGCGGTCTCAGCCACTTTGTGGTGGACGAGGAACTCGACCGCAAGGTGCTCGAAAGCCTTGGCCGCGAAGCGCAGGAAAGGCTGACAACCATTGCTCCTGGCGCGCTCAATTCCGGGTCGTCCGAAATTCTCAATTGGATCATGACGGCGGGTGCCGTCGCCCATTTGCCACTCGCCTGGACCGAGTATGAACCTGTGCGACGCACGGCTGCAGGCACCGGCTGTGGCGTCGGTTTTGCCTGCTGGCGCAAGGAATAGGAGAAAGCCATGTACGAAACGCGCAGAAGCATAGACGTCGAAGGCTTCAATCATGGCGGACAGCCGATCCCTGCGGCAAGTCGCAAGGGGGGGCTGATCGTGACCGGCGGCGTTTATGGCCTTGATTCTGCGACCGGCAAGCTGCCGGATGAAGCGAGCGAGCAGGTCAGGCTGATGTTCCACCAGCTTGAGCGCATATTGGCGACGGCCGGGGGCAGCGTCGATGACATTGTGCGGATGACTTTTTACGTAAAGTCGCCAGAGGCACGGCCGTTGGTCAATGCGGAATGGCTGCGGCTGTTTCCCGATCCGGCCTCTCGTCCCGCGCGCCATACGCTGAGCTACGATGGACTGCCCGCCAACATGCTGGTCCAGTGCGACGCAATCGCGATGGTGGCCCACAATGGCTGATGCTTCACTTATTCAAAGCCTGTTGCGCTTCGATAGTTGCACGGTTTCCGATGCCCTCGACAAGCTGGGGCTGAAGGGCGCTGTGTGCGGGCTGGCACCACAAACGCTGCCTGGCCGCCGGGTGGCAGGCCGAGCGGTGACGGTGAAACTGGGCGCGCCGATGGAAGGCTTGCCCAAGCGTCATCTTGGCGCAGGCGCGATCATGGCCGCCGAGGCGGGCGATATCATCGTGGTCGAGCATCGTGGCGACAAGGGCGTTTCCGGCTGGGGCGGACTGCTGAGCCGGGGGGGCGGTCAAAAAGGGTATCGGCGGCGTGATTGTTGACGGTTCGTTTCGCGATATCGACGAAGCCCGCGATCTGGGTCTGCCGATCTTCGCCTTGCCACCAGTTCCCGTAACCGCGCGCGGGCGCGTGGCCGAACATGATTTCAACTGCCCGGTGACGATATCTGGCATTGCCGTCTATCCTGGTGACTGGCTGGTGGCCGATGGCAGTGGTGTGGTGTTCGTGCCTGCCACCCGACTGGAAGAGGTCATCGCGATCGCGGAGGACATTCTTGCCCGCGAAACCCTGATGGCCCGCGATATCGATGGCGGCACGCCGATCGGAGACGTGATGGGCGCGAACTATGAAGACATGCTGAAGAAGGCTGAAAACTGACATGACAATCGATACTGAACTCGTTTTAAGACTCAAGGCGGTGGGGATCACTGCACTATCGGATGCGCTTGATCGCCTTGGGATCGATGGGCAAGCTGTTGGCATCATGCCGGTGGTGCGTACTATGCGCTTTGCCGGTCCCGCATTTACGATCCGGATGCTGCCGGTTGGTCAGTCGGGTGGTGTTGTCGGGGACTATATCGATGATGTGCCCGAAGGCGCGGTGATCGTGATCGATAATAAGGGCATCATGGACCAAACCGTCTGGGGCGACATCTTGACCTTCGTTGCCCACAGTAAGGGCATTGCCGGAACGGTGATCGACGGCGTGTGCCGCGACAGCGATCGATGCGTTGAACTCGACTATCCCGTGTTCGCACGCGCCAATACGATGCGCACGGGTAAGGATCGCACCACTGCCGATGCCTATAACGTGACCGTACAGGTGGCTGGTGTCCGGGTTGAACCTGGCGACTGGCTGGTGGGCGATGCGGATGGCGTTGTCTCGATCCCGGCTGACCGCGTTGCCGAAGTGTTGGCCAATGCAGAGGAGATCGAAGCTGCCGAAGAGCATATTCGTGATGCGGTACGTGGCGGTGCCCGCCTGGACGAGGCGCGTCGTGCGGCGAACTATCATGCGCTGCAAACGCGGATGAAGGTTTGACCGACGCACCAGCCCCCAATCTATAGGTGAGCGGACAAGCGCAGAGGATAGCATGAAGCCATTTCTGTTTGATGTGACCGAGGCCGAATTCGCGGACAACCCCTATCCGACCTATCGCCGACTCCGTGACGAAGCGCCAATGTACCGGCACGAAGAAACTGGCCTATGGTTCATGACACGTTATGCCGATGTAGAGCTGGCGATGAATGATTATCGCACCTTTTCATCGGCAAAAGGCAATTCGACCATGGAATCCCCGCTGCGCGTCGGTAAGACGCTGGGATCGATGGACCCGCCGCGTCACGATGAACTGCGGCGCGTGGTGCAGCGTGCATTTGGTCCCGCCCGTATCGAAGCGGCTGGCCAGATGGTCAGGGAACTTACCGCCCAAAAGATCGCTGAACTTGGATCATCCGGCGAATGTGATCTGATTGCGGATATCGGTCGTCCGGTCCTGTTTCATGCGCTTGGCGTATTGCTCGGACTGGGTCAGGAAGGTTCACGCCACGCCGGCGATCTTACCGAAGGTTTGTTTCATCAAAAACAGGGGTTGCTCGGCCCGGTTCTAGACCCCGAAGGATTTCAGGCAATCTTCCGCTATCTTGGCGAGCAGGTGACCCGGCGTAGCGAGACGGGTGGCGACGATCTGATTTCAATCCTGCTGGAGATGCAGCAGAATGGCGCGCCGCTCAGCGAGCAGGAACTGGTTGCCAACATGTCTACCGTATTGATGGCGGGCAATGCGTCGATCGGCCATTTTTTCTCCAACCTCATGCACGCACTATGGCTGCACCCCGATCAGCGTCGCTGCGTAATGGACAATCCGTCTCTTATACCATCAGCGATTGAGGAAGCAGTACGCTGGGATACCTCGACGCAGTGCTTCGCACGCCAAACCACGACCGCGATCGAACTGCACGGTAACATCATTCCAGCGAATTCCCGCATCGTCCTATTCTATGCGGCTGCCAATCACGATGAGCGGGCGATCGAGCGGGCGGATCAGTTCGATATTGACCGCAAGCGCGTGCGTCATTTCGGATTTGGGTTGGGTCCGCATGTTTGCGCAGGGGCGACGATTGCCCGCGTCATGCTCAAGATCATGCTTGAACAATTGCTGCCTGTGCTGGGCGAATATGAACTCGATACATCGAAAGCGACCCGCGTAGAACACATCATGGTGCGCGGTTTCACCAGCTTACCGATGCGATGGTAGCTGCTGCGCGTGACAGGACAGATGGCATCGCACAAGTAAAAGCTGCGGGGTAAAGGGAGGGAATGGTGCTCGCAGTCTCGCTCCAGCGGGAATGTTTCGGCCTTCGGGCGTGGTCGAGGCAGCCTTTGCATGGGCATCAAAATCGCCTGCGATTGCGACCAAGCGCGATGGGATTGAAATGCAAAGCGACGCCGTCCTCTCAGGCTGAGCGTCGATTGGGATGAGCGAAAGGAAGCATGATGGCATGGCGTGATCTCAACGTGACGGGGAGCTTCGATACGGTCGCACGGCGGCAGACCCTGTTTGATGTGCTTGCAAGATCAGCGGCGCGATCAGCGGACAAGCTGGCGATTGCCTGCGGCGATACTGAGTGGAGCTATCGGCAGCTTGTTGACATCGTTGAGGAGATTGCTGCGGGTTTGACGATACAGGGCATCGGTCCCGGCGATCGCGTCGCTGTGCTGTCGCGCAACAGCCACTGGTTCATGGCCGTTCGTTTTGCTGTGTTGCGGGCTGGCGGCATTTTCGTGCCGATCAACTTCATGTTGGTTGAGGATGAAGTGGCCTATATTCTGGAATACGCTGGCGTAAAAACATTGTTCGTTGACGAAAGCTGTTCGATTGCTGGCCTGGCTGCGGCGAAGCGGAGCGGCGTGACGCATCTCTACGGATTGCCTGACCCCTTTGATCGTGCCGACATCTCTGGAGTGCAATCGCTGTCCAGCCTGCGCGGCACTGATGGCGTGCCCGTCGCTCTGGACCAGCTTGATGGGCGTCAGATCGCACAGATCATCTATACCAGTGGCACTGAATCCCGGCCCAAGGGGGCGATGCTTTCACATGACGCAATTATCTGGCAGTTCCAGACTTGCATTGTCGATTGCGACTGGCGGGCGGATGTAAAGGCGCTCCACGCGCTTCCGTTGTTTCACTGTGCGCAACTCGATGCTTTTCTTGGCCCGTCGCTGAATGTGGGCGGTTCGAACTGGATCGTTTCAGCGCCGGATCCAGCCGTCATTCTGCCGACCATTGAGCAGCATCGGCTTACCTCTTTCTTTGCCCCGCCCACAGTTTGGATTGCTTTGCTGCGATCCCCGTTGTTCGATCAGTATGATCTGTCGAGCCTGACACATGGCTATTACGGTGCCTCTATCATGCCCGTGGAGATCATTCGGGAGATCAGCGATCGTCTGCCTGGCATCCGTTTGTGGAACTGCTACGGCCAGACGGAGATCGCGCCGGTCGCGGTCGTGCTTCAGCCCGAAGACCAGGTGCGCAAGGCGGGAGCTGCGGGCCGTCCCGGTTTGCATGTCGAAACCCGGCTGGTCGATGATGATATGCGCGATGTGAAGCCAGGCGAAGTAGGCGAGATCGTTCACCGCTCGCCACAACTGCTGACCGGCTATTGGAATGATCCCGAACGCACCGCAGAAGCCTTTGCCGGTGGCTGGTTCCATAGCGGCGATCTGGGCGTGATAGACGACGAGGGCTATATCACCGTCGTTGATCGCAAGAAGGATATGATCAAATCCGGCGGCGAAAATGTCGCTTCGCGGGAAGTCGAAGAGGTGATCTACAGCCATCCCTCCGTATCAGAAGTGGCAGTGATCGGCCTGCCGCATCCCGAATGGATCGAGATGGTCTCCGCCTTCATTGTTCCCCGTGCGGGTGAGACAATCGATGACGCAGCCCTGATCGCTTGGTGCCGGGAACGGTTAGCCGGTTTCAAATCCCCCAAAAAGATTTTTGTCGTGCCCGCTTTGCCCAAAAATGCGAGCGGCAAAATCATGAAGCGTGAATTGCGCGCGAAGATGGGATCGTTGTGAGGAGTTGGTGCGCCTGGATTACCCTCGAACCAAGGCGTCGCGATGTTCGACCAGCCATTCGCGAACAGTTTTCGGTTTACGGCCCAAGATGCGCTCAGCAAAATCGTTGAGCGCCCAAACAACTTCATTATCCTGCTCGTACATGAAAAATTCCCATAAATAGGCCGCTGCAGGCCCCATCTGCGGGTAGCCGGCAAGAAATCCCTCGCGCGAAGCATCATGAGTGATTGGTATACCCAACACTTCGCTCATCAATGCGGCGACGTCAGAAAAGCGCATCAGGTCGTGGCCGTTGTTGATCGTATGAAACTGACCGATATGACGCTGATTGTCCGACAGCATGATGCGTGCCGCGATTTCGCCGACTTCGCGCGTGTCGATCCAGGGGATAAGCCGTTCGGGCCAAACCAGCGTTTGCCGTTCGCGGAGATGCCGAGCCATGTCCGACCGAATGAAGTTGTTCATGAAAGTCGCGCCACAATTCAGGTAGGTAACCGGCAGTTCGCTCTCGTCGAGCATCTGCTTCACCAAGGCATGCTGCACCGGCAGGGCGAGGCTGCCAGGACCGTTGAGGGAGGTAGGAATGCGGCGCGCATTGGCTTCGGGCTGTAGTCCGACCTGGCGCAGGATATGGGTGGCAGCGCCTTCGGCCTTGATGGCCGCAATGAGATTCGTCATCGCCTTGCGCTCATCGGTCCCACCGGGACAGATCACGAAAATGCCTTCCATCCCTGCGACTGCCCGGTCTAGCGACGTACGATCTGTATAGTCGGCTACCACAATATCGGCGGCCGGAAAACGAGTGCGCAACTGTTCAGCTTTTTCCACACTGTGGCTCACCAAGCGTAAGGCTATGGTGGGTGCGTCGCGGGTCATGATTTGAGCCATCGGCCCGCCGATATGACCTGAAGCACCAAAGATAAGAACCTGCTTGGGCACGGGTTTGCGATTATAGGCTGGCATCAATCCCTCCGTTGATTCAGGCGCGTTGGTTCGTGCCGTATAAACCTATGTAAATATATGATTATTGTGGATTTGTGCGAGCGCACAATCGCTTCCGGTTGCGTCTTGCTACTGATCGGATTGAATAATCTAATATATCAAAATTTGTCAACTGCAGAGCATTGTCTCTGTTGTTCGAATTGAGAACGTCACAGGACAGATTGCGCGTTCCACCCATAGGCGGCGTTTTCTGCTGAGAATGTCAATCTGGCGGCGGCCATCCTGGAACGCCCATCTGATTGATACAATCTGAGCAGAGCTTAGTCGCTTTTTCGCCCATGCGTTAAGCTGTCAAAGTTCAGACTGCTTCAATGCTGACCGGCTTTTTGGCATGAGTGCCGCGCAGCATTTCGGATCTAATCTGCGCTTGCATCCGTCGCCGGACCAGGAGTGCGCCATTATCAACCCGTGCGCTGATTTCCTTGGGCATGGTCGCCCCAGATTGCAACATGCGTTCAATTGATTCAACCGCGTCGATATCCTCCGGCCCGATGTGTTTGCCCATTTTGATATGGATATCGCCCAATTCCGGTCGATCGATGCCGAAGTCGCGTGCTGTATTGACGAAGCAGTGCTGGCGGTGCGGGTTGGCCGGCGTGTACATGTGGATATAGTTTTGGGTGCCCAGCTTCTGGCCGCTCGCGGAATCATAGATCGTACCGCCAGTGCGGGTCAGGCAGGGGCCGAAATATTCGGCGTCGAAATGCTGGTTTACCGGACCTGTTTGTTGAGGAAATTGCAGCTTGAGTATGGGGTTGAGCGGCAAATTCTTTCCAAGACGCTGCACGATCAGGCTCTTTTCTGTCTCGATGACCTCCGCCGGAATTTCTGCCACCGCGCCGCCGCCGGGGATCGATGTTGCGTGGATGAAGCTTATGTGGCTGAGGTCGAGCAGATTCTCGATCATCAGCGTGTAGCGCGCTTCCACGGTGCAGACCGGATGCTGCTCGACGGCCCAGTCTTCGCGGCCAAGGCCCACTGAATCCAGATCGGGAATGTCGTTCGGATCGGCAAGTTCGGCCGCGCCGGTCCAGATCCAGAGGAGATTGGCGCGTTCGACCAGCGGATAGGAACGGAGCGTGGAGTTTTGCGGCACGCTTGATTGGCTCGGAACCTTTAGGCACCGCCCGTCCGCGCCAAATTGAAAGCCATGATAGGCGCATTGTACGGTATCGCCAACAATCCGCCCCTTGGCGAGCGGATAGATGCGATGCGGACAAATGCCCGCGAGCGCGACGGCCTTGCCTGTTTCGGTACGATAAAAGATGATCGGCTCGCCGAGTATCTCACGCGCCAAAATGTCCCGTGTCACTTCGGATGCGTAGGCGGCGATCCACCACTGGTTATACGGGTAGGGCTGGTCGACGGCGAGAGGGTACATAGCACACTACTCCTAACATTTTCGTTTAAGAAACTTATCAGATGACAAAGATAGTTTGTCAATCGACAAGCTAAGGCTGTAGCCAGAATCTTGATCTTATCCTCGACATATTTTTTAGCAGGCAGAGGGGATTTGAAGGGGGCAGGAAGTCCTTCCTGTTAAACCTGTTCCAGATGTGGTTTTCCATTTTCGCTGAGCATATCGCCAGGAGAAAGTGGATATATTTCAATATCCTATGTTGTCCATTTCATAAAGCGTGACGACGTGATTATTTCGTCTTGCAGACTCGCAACATTCGTGTCAATTATGGTGAAACGAAATAAGGGCAGGATCGAAAGCGGCTTCCCTCATCCAGTGCGCGGTCGTGCCACTGGGCGGGACGAAGGCAAGTTGATCAAAGCCTCAATCGGCAATCTGGAAGGGGATTCGATGGGCAAGATGCTTCACTTGGGCGTGTTGATAACTCCCAATGGCGCGCATAATGGTGCCTGGCGCTTGCCCAGTTCAAAGCCTGAAAATGGCTTCAAGCTCAATCACTATGTCGATATTGCGCAGACCGCCGAACGCGGAAAGTTGGACTTCCTGTTCTTGGCGGATGGATATGGCATGCTGCCGCAGAAGAGCGAGGCTACGGCCGGGCGCTCGCCAATGCTGGCCTTCCTCGAACCATTTACGCTGCTCTCGTCGCTTGCTGGTGTCACCAAGCATATCGGCCTCGCCGGGAGCGGCACTACGACCTATTTTCCGCCCTATATGCTGGCCCGGTTCGTCGCTTCGCTCGATCATCTGAGCGGTGGGCGTGCAGGCTGGAATCTCATTACATCGGCCAATCACGCCGAAGCCTGGAATTTTGGTTACGAACAGCATCCCGACAAGGATGATCGGTACAAGAAGGCCAGTGAATTTGCCGATGTCGTGCTGGGGCTTTGGGATAGCTGGAAGGACGACGCCTTCAAATTTGATAAGGAAAAGGGCCAGTTCTTTGCTCCCGATGGTTTCAAATATCTCAACCATGTGGGCGAGCATTTCAAGGTCAAGGGCCCGCTGACGATGCCACGTACGCCGCAGGGGCGCCCCGTGGTCGCCCAAGCGGGGTCTTCGGAAGACGGCCGACACCTCGCCGCGCGCACAGCCGAGGTGGTGTTCACTGCGCAGCAGAATTTCGAGGGTGCCAAAGCATTTTATACCGACATGCGCGAGCGACTTGCCAAGGCGGGCCGCAAGGACGAGGAAATGGCTATTCTGCCAGGTATTGTGCCGGTTGTTGGCCGCACGATGGAAGAGGCCCAGGCCAAGGCAACCGCCCTGCGCGATTCCTATCCGGCCGAACTTGGCATTGAACTGTTGAACGGCGAGTTCGGGATCGACCTTTCGGTCTATCCGCTCGACCAGCCACTGCCCGACGATCTGCCGTCTTCCCCGCTGGCGACCAGTCGGCGTGATCTCATGATCGGCTTTGCCAAACGCGAAGGGCTGACGCTTGGCCAGCTCGCGTCGGCAACGGCCAGTCTTGGCCACTGGATGGTCGTCGGCACACCGGAGATGATCGCGGATCTGATGGAAAAATGCCTCAATGAAGGCGCTGCCGACGGTTTCATTGTGATGCCCGCTGCCATGCCGACGAGCCTGAATGATTTCGTTGAATTGGTGGTGCCTGAATTGCAACGGCGGGGCATCTTCCGCACGGAATATGAAGGCACGACGCTGCGTGACAATCTGGGATTGAAGGTGCCCGCGCGGACTATCTGATCGGGCGAGAGCAGGTATTTTCAAGGTCCAAGCGTGCGACCGGAGGATAGGCAATGGACATTATCGTCACTAGCGTGGGTGCGGCCCGCAAAAACGGACCGGAAGGGGATTTCATCAGGCAGGTGATCGCTCCGATCACCGAACGTAATCTGAGCCTTGGCACATCTGCCCAAACACGCTTCGTGCAACGCTGGAGCGAAGAAGGCGAAACCCATCCCGCCTTTGCGTCCTGCGTCCACCTGTCGCGTCTCGCCGGTGACTATATCTATCCCGCCATGAAGGGAGCCGACGAGCAGGGCTTTGATGCAGCGATCGTAGGTTGCTTCGGCGACCCGCAACTGGACCAGTGCGAGGCGGGTCTTTCCATTCCGGTTATAGGCTTTGGTAAGGCGGGCATGGCGGCTGCGGCTGAACTGGGTAAGCGCATCGGGATCGTCACACCGGCACCAATGCTGATCGAGCCCACCTTCAGGCAAGCCGCCGACTATGGCTATGGCGAGATGGTGATTGATGTCATCGCGACGCCGGAAACGGCAGCAGAGCAGGAAGAGGCCGTCGTCAACGCTGGCCCCTCTATCAAAATATTCCACGAACTGGCGCGCAAGCTGATCGCCAAAGGGGCCGATGTGATTCTGCCGGGTTGTGGCCTGCAATCGCCAGCACTGCGGCTTGCGCCGGGTGTGGAGGATGAGTGGCCCGGTGGCGTGCGGCATATCGATGGCGTGCCTGTTGTCGATCTTCTGGGCGTTGTCGGTCTCTATGCCGAACGTGCGGCGATGATCCAGCATATGCATGGACGCGGGTGCAACGGTGTCAAAGCCGTGCCCCTGTCAGCGGGATTTTGGGAAAGCTGAAAAAGACGTTGCGCATCGCATCAGCCACACCGGGCGGCGCGCGGCCTTTGCGATATATCGAACATCGAAAGCATCTTAAGGAAATAGAAAAATGATCAAGCCATGGTTATTCGAGTTTTTTCCCGCCCATGTGGTCACGGGTAATCGTGAACTGGATTTTGATCCTGAAGCTACGCAGCAGCGGTTTCAAGACTATATCCGGCTGTGGAAATTTGATGAAGAACTGGGCTTTGAGGGGATCTTCTTCAGTGAACATCATTTTGGTCCCGCTTACGCTCCGTCCCCCAACCTGCTGATTGCCTATTTAGCCTCCGTCACCTCGACGATCCGGCTGGGCGTAAATGGTACTGTATCGCCCTATTCCACGCCTTGGCGCGTGGTGGAGGAATATGCGATGCTTGACCACCTGACCAAGGGACGGCTGGAAATGGGGCTGGTATCGGGCATTCCGCCGGAATGCATCGCGGTGGGCATCACCCCGCAGGATACGGTGGAGCGCCATGCGGAGATCATGTCCGTTGTCGAAAAGTCGAGAACAGGCCGTTCGGTCACCCATCAGGGCAAGCATTGGAGCTTTGAGAAGCTGAATCTGCAGCCAAGGATGTATCAGCAAAATCCATCCATGTGGACGGCGGCCGTCAGCCTGTCCTCAGCCGAACGCGCCGGCCGCAATGGTTGGAAACTGTGCGTGGGTTTCCACGATGTTGCTGTGCTCAAGCGCATGTTGGATGGTTTCCGTATGGCTGCGAACGAAGTTGGTCGGGCTACGACGCCCGATGATCTTGCCATCCGGCGTTCGGTCTATTTCATCGAACCTGGTGTTGATCCAGTGCAAGCACGTGCCGAAACTCGCGATTACTTCCTGCGCGCGCTGTTGGATCAGGCAGACCCCAGCAAAGCACCGCCGGTATCGGACGATGAATTTATCGTTGGTACGCCCGAACAGGTTGCGGAGCAGATCATCGCTCAATGCCGTGAGGTGGGCTGCGGTAACTTCCTGTTCGGGCCGATCGGGCGTACGTTCGAAGCGATGTGGCAATGTCACGAAACATTTGGGCAAAAGGTCATTCCGATCCTGCGGAATGCAGACATCAAAATCCGAGAATGAATCTGATACATCAGATTGACGAAAGCATATCAAAAAGGCAAAATGACTTCCGCCGCTAAGGGGGCGTGAATGGCCCACCGAAGCGGTCCGTTGAGGATGTCTCAAAATAGATACCCAACGAGAAACAATAAACTGGGAGGAGGAAATATGAGTATCATATCCAGGGCATTATGGGTTGGCGTTTCCGCGACTGCTTTGTCGGCGACGCCTGCTCTTGCGCAAAATGCTGAGGCTGAGTCTGTCCAGACGGGCATTCAGGACATCATTGTTACCGCACAGAAGCGCGAGGAAAGTGCGCAGAAGGCGGCCTTGGCCATTTCAGTGGTGTCATCGGAATCCCTGGTGCAGGCTGGCGTCACCAGCGTCACAGATCTCGGCAAGGTCGTGCCTGCGGTCAAGGTTTCCCAAGCCGCATCGCCTTATGTGCCGATCAACATTCGCGGTATCGCTAATTTCGCGCTCAACGCCTATTCTGATCCAGCGGCAGTCGTCAGCTATGATGGCGTGGCGCTTTCGCGACCATCGGGCTTGTTCGGCAATCTCTATGATCTTGCCCGTGTCGAGGTTCTCAAAGGACCACAAGGCACATTGTACGGGCGCAATGCAACGGCCGGCGCGCTCAACATTCTGCCAGCCCCTCCGAAGCTGGGTGAATTCAGCGGCAATGGCATGTTTGAATATGGCAATTTCGATCTGATTCACGCGACCGGCGCAATCAACCTTCCGCTTGGAACCAAGGCCGCGTTGCGCATCGCCGGCGATTTCATTGACCGCGATGGCTATTATGCTGACGGCACGAGTGATCAGGTTTCACGCTCAGTGCGCGCTCAGCTTCGAGTCGAACCCGATGATCGGTTTGCAATCACTTTGGGCGCTGACTTTTCGCATCAAGGCGGCCGAGGGCCTGGCATGAGTCTGCTCGAAGGCACCTATGTCGCTGGCACCTATCCCGGACCGGCCGCTATTCTTAATCCGCGTGTGGGTCAGTATGTCGGAGATCCATGGGATGGTCTCAACAGCGCTGCAAGCTGTCCGACGCACGCCGCCTATTATGGCAATGTCACCGCGATATGCAAAAACGACTCCTATCAGGACAGCGACTTTTGGGGCGTCAATGCGACGATAGATTGGGATGTCGGCTTTGGTACGCTTACTGTTTTGCCAGCGTATCGCCGGTCGAGCCTGAATTACCACGTCAACAGCTACCCCAATCTTGAAGAACATCAGACGCATGAACAGACGTCGCTTGAAGTGCGCCTCTCTTCTCAACCATCTTCGCCGGTCAAATGGGTGTTGGGCGCATTTGCGTTCGATGAGGACACGGACTCGAATTTCCTGATCCGATTGAACCCGCTGTTTCCGCCGACCACCCAGTTGGTGGATGCCAGTACCAAAAGCTATGCTGCATTTGGTCAGGTGACCGTTCCGCTCACCGATGGTTTCCGTGCGACTGGTGGTGTACGTTACACGAGCGACAAGAAGACGTTCGATGGCCTGCAACCGCCTAACCCACGGCAAGCCGGACTAAAGCGCAGCGACTCGGCGGTGACGTGGAAAGTCGGCTTGGAATATGATGTCAGCGCGAACTCGCTCCTCTATGCTGGCGTCGATCGGGGATATCATTCCGGCGGCTTCTTCTTCACCGCTGGGCCGCGTGCGACCTATGAACCGGAACAAATCACCAGCTATACCATCGGTTCGAAGAACATGCTGTTCAACCGCCGTCTGCAATTGAACCTTGAAGCCTTCTGGTATGACTATAAGGACCAGCAGGTGTCGCACTTCGCGGTCATTCTCGATGGCGGCGGCTTGCCATCTCCTGGCTTCGTGACCGACAATGCCGGTAACGCCGAGATCAAGGGTGTCGAGGCGGACATTCGCTGGCTTGCCACCGATACGACGAACCTGTTCCTGAATGCGCAGTATCTCGACGCCAAGTACACCAAGTTCCAATATTCGACGGGTTTTGCGCCCCAGACTACTGGTTGCCCGCCGCTTGGTCAGGTGGGCGGCGAATTCATATACAACTGCAATGGCTATCCGATGATAAATGCGCCGAAATGGTCGTTGACCGGCGGCATAGAGCAGACCTTCGAATTGGCGAACGGTTCGTCCTTCGTCGCGAATGTTGGCGGACAGTTCCAGTCCTCGGTCTGGCTCGCACCGTTCGATTATCTGCCGTTTCATAGTCAGGGCAGCAAATTTATCGGAGATGCCTCGCTGACATACAATACACCTGGCCGAAACTGGAGTATTACCGGCTGGGTACGCAACTTTACCGATGCAGTTGTGTCCGACTTCAAGGCCGGCACTGGAAGCGCACAGCGGATGGGCCCTCCCGGACCGGCGCTATCGCCTGGTTCTGTGCCGGTCTCAGTGTTGCGTCCGCCCCGGACTTATGGTGTGCGCGTCAATGTGAATTTCTGATGTGCTCGTGGGCCTCGGTTCGTTGGGATCGAGGCCCTACTATTCCTGTGGCCGCTGATAACTCGACAGGTCACCTTGTGATGAGATTGGGCAAATTGGATGGCGACCTTACAAATATTGGGTGAGCTGCCGCATATAGGTGGTTGCGCAATGACATGTTTCCACAATCCGACCGTGTGAATCCGGAGTTTATCGAATGACGTCCAAGATCATGAAGGCTGCTGTTATCAACGCAAAGGGCGCGCCCGATGTGCTGGTGTATAGCGATGTTCCAAAGCCACAGGTTAAACCAGGCCAGATTTTGGTAAGGAACGAAGCCGCAGGCATTAACTTCGCCGAAGTCGAACGCCGTCGCGGCGGCTTCTATCCGGTTCCAACACCCACTCCCTATATTCTAGGCGGCGAATATGCTGGCGTCATCGAAGAAGTTGGCCCTGGTGTTGAAGGGCTTGCTGTGGGCGACGAGGTTTTCGGCGTCACCGATCCATTTTCGTCGGGTTGCTATGCCCAATATGCCGCCGTGTTGGCGGCCAGCGCAATCAAATTGCCTCAGGGCGTTTCCAAGGCGCAGTCAACCGCCCTGCTTATTCAGGGCATGACGGCCTATTGGCTCCTCAAGGAGGGCGTGAAGCTGGAACCGGGCAAGGCCGTTCTGGTCATGGCCGCCGCCGGCGGCGTAGGCTCGTTGGCGGTGCAGATCGCCAGGTTGATGGGCGCAGGTACGGTGATCGGCTGCGCCGGATCGGCCGAAAAGCGGCAGGCCGTTCTGAATCTGGGCGCGGACCATGCCATCGATTATTCGGGAAGCGATTGGGACCAGCAGGTGCGTGATCTCACCGGCGGGCGCGGGGTTGACGGCGCGCTCGTCATGACGGGCGGCGACTCCCTCATGACGGCCCTTGGCTGCGTCGCGCCGTTCGGCATCGCGCGCATCTATGGCACCGCCAATGGCGAGCCGCCGCGGCTCGATTTCGGCGAACTGTTCGCCAAAGAGCGGATGATGACCAATCAGGTTCTGGGCTTCTTCAACGTCGGCAATCATGTTTTCCCGATGGGTGCCCTGCCGCCGCAGGAAGCAGCGCGCAACTATCGGGAGTCTATTGGGCAGATGGCCGAATGGGTACGCGACGGCAAGTTGAAGGTCGAAACCACGGCCTTCCCCCTGTCGCAAGCGGCCGCAGCGCATCGCGCGATTGAAACACGCAACAGCACCGGCAAGGTCGTGCTCGCACCTTGGGTGGATTGAGGCGGAGGGAAAGCCGTATGTCCAGACGGGGCGAGAGGACGCTGGGAATGACGGTGGCGCCCGCCGGATGGCATCCGGTGGCGCGGTGGATCTCGACTCACTCGCTGCGGATTTACCGATGCCATATCTGTCTTTGGATGATGCCGCTACCGCGTCCTGCGCGTTGCGCACTTCCAATTGGTTTCTGGCGGGCGTGTGCGATGGCATCAACGTCACGCCGCTGCTTACACCCGGCGGAGTCACAGAATTTGTGGACTTCATCGTCTCCGAATTGCAGCGTCGCAAGCTATTTCATGAAGATTATGCAAGCACGTCATTGCGACAGTATCTGGGGATAGGAGATGCCTGACCGGAGACGACCTACCGAAAAAACATCATATAGACCAATAGCTTGCATTGGGCATAAAAGCCGAAACTAGAGCGAAGGACAATTATCATGTCTAACTTATCCAGCGAAATCAGAAACGCTATTCAAAGCCGGATCGATGCTGGCGAAATTGCCGGCGGGATCGCGCTGGTTGCCAGGCATGGCGAGATCGAGGCGCTGGAAGCATTGGGTACCGATGACGGCGATCGGAACTTCACACTGGAGACAGACACAATCTTTCACGTCATGTCGATGAGCAAGCCAGTTGCGACTGCATCGGCCTCTATACTCGTGGCGGAGGGCAAACTTTCGCTCGACAGTCCGGTGTCCGAATATATCCCGCAATTCGCCAAGCCACGGCAGGTTCGTGTATTGAAGCCGGGGCATTCGCTTCCTTCCTTCCCGCCGCGTCCAGGTGAGGCGCCTGGACCAATGCCTGAATTTGACCTGGTCCCGGCAGAACGTGCGATAACCGTGCGCGACCTGATGACGATGACGTCCGGCCTACAGACACTAGGCGTTCCAGATCCAAACTATCCTCCGATCACGCCTGACGATACGCTGGAAAGCTGGGTGCCAAAGCTGGCCGATCTGCCGCTGGATTTTCAGCCCGGTACACGCTGGCACTATAGCAATACGACGGGCTACGATATCATCGGCCGACTGGTCGAGATCGTATCGGGCAAATCCTTTGGTGATTATGTGCGTGAGCGCTTTACCGATCCGTTGGGCATGAGTGATACGCAGTTTGGGCGCGATCCGGCCAAGGTCGAACGCTCGCTACCGCTGGGCATGTTCGCTGGATTGCCCATTACGGTTGGCCATTATCACTCCGGTTCCGGCGGATTATTCTCGACGGCAAGCGACTATGCCAAATTCGCGCAATTGCTGCTCGACAAGGGCAGGCACGGTTCGGAGCAGTTGATCCCTGCCGCAGCGGTTGAGATGATGAGCCGCAATCAGATTGGGAATGTCATCTTTGGCGGCCTAAACCCGATGCAGTATGCGGGTCTTGGCGACCATAGCGCGCCGGGATTGCGTTTTGGCTTTGGCGTCGGGATCGTTGTCGATCAGGAGGCATCGGGTCTGGCTTTGCCGAACGGCAGCTATGGCTGGGACGGCATCGGCACACGTCGGTTCTGGGTCATTCCCGAACGCGATACCGTGCTGGTGATGCTGATGCCGGGTATCGCAGTGGGCGACAATACGCATCGTGCGATCGAAGCTGTGGTTTGCAAAAGCTAAGCATCGTTCCTGAAAATACCCACGCCGCGCTTGCTTGATTGTAGGCGCGGCGTGATTGAGGGGAAAACTACACTTCAATCAAGGCAGTGATCTGTAGAATGCGATGGCCATCTCTTCGGCCAAACAGTTCAATATCGGCGGAACCAGTCTGTCGTGAAAATCGATCGACATATGAGCCTCGAAGGCCGCATCGTCCCGGAATGTTGCGATAACTTGAAACAGGTCGGAGTCTGATTCAGACTGAAATAATTCATAGACGAGCGCATCCGGCTCATGTTTGAATACCAATTGCTTGAGTTCGGATTGTAGGGCAATCATTTCGCTCCGCTTCTCCGGCTTTGTCCGCAATTGCGCTATAAAGCTTTTCCCCGTCATCAATATTCTCCTGTCATTGTGGAGAGATCATATAAAATCTCCCTTTCATAGGCCCCATCCATGCAACTGACGATCTTTTCGATCAGCGGCTTATTGTGATCATAGGCCATGTGCGCTTCATCGGCCGCTTCGTCGATAAAGCTCTCGAACACCGCGAACATCCCCGGCTCGGCCAACCGGAAGAACTGATAATGCAGCGTCCCCGGCTCATTTCTGGACAGCCCTTCCATTTCTCTGGCCAAAGATATGAACTCGGCCTCGCGGCTTTCCTGGATTCGAAATCGGGACAAGAAACTAAAAGGCATCGCGCCGATCCTCTCGCTTTTAACGGTTTTGGAGCTCTTCTGCCGGTCATATAAGGGGTGCGTCAAAACCTCTGCCCCACCTTAGGCTCAGTCTTAATAAAAACAAACATGAATGATTTGCAACTGGCAACTGGCTGTTGCTCACTGGACGCTCCGAGGGACGCCAGAGGCTGCAATATAAAAAACATTCATGACTGATTGCAAATCGCTGCATTCGTGATAATCCTCATGCCGAACCCGCAGCAATGGCGGGGCAACAAGGAGAGAGAGGCATGTTGAACAGGCAGCTTTACCGCTCGTCATGTTTGTTCGCGTTGATCGTCGCAACAGGCAGTGCGCTGGCAAGTGCGCAGACGTCCACCAACACAGATATCGTGCCTCAGGCGGATAACGCCGATACCAGTGCGCCCAATGTCGGCCTGGCCGACATTATCGTGACGGCCACCCGCCGCTCGACGGACCTTCAATCGACGCCCATATCCGTTTCAGCGGTAGACAGTTCGTTGATAGCGCAAGTTTCACCCCGCGATCTGGGTGAAATCGCTGCTTTTGTCCCCAATTTCTCGGCGGCGACGATTGCCAATTTCAATGCTGCCAGCTTCGCGATGCGCGGCGTGGGGCAAACGTCGATCATTGTCTATTTCGAGCCCCCGGTCGCGGTACTGGTCGATGATTTCGTCGTTCCTTCCGTTCAGACCCAATTGCTCGACACTTTTGATGTGGCCCAGGTGGAAGTTCTGCGCGGCCCGCAGGGTACGCTGTTCGGCAAGAATACGACGGGCGGCGTGGTCACGGTCCGCACGAAGCGGCCGGAACTCGACTATATCGGCGTTGAAGGCCGGGTCGAATATGGCGATTTCGGGCAGCGCAAGCTTCAGGCATCGGCCAACGTTCCCATCGGGTCGATTGCGGCATTGCGGCTGGTCGGCGGATATGAAAAATCCGATGGCTATTACACCAATGGTGCCTGCTACGGGCCGGTGACTGGCTTTGTACCCAACAAATTTCAGGGTCGCAGCGGTTGCCTGGGCGGCGAAACGCTGGGCGGCAAAGATGTGTGGCAGGCGCGTGCCAAACTGCTTATCGAGCCGTCTTCGAATTTCAGCGCCTTGTTCCAATATGAGTGGATTCGCGACACATCCGATGTCGTGCCTTCGGTGAACGAGAATTATCTCTATACCGGCGACAATCCATTCCTCACCGATCTTCTGGGTCTTACCGAACCCAACGCCCAGAACCGCGACCCATTGGACCGTGCGGCCTATACCGGGCGCAATGACGGCTTGCTGTTCATGGGTCAGGGCCAACGCATCTCCGTCGATGGCCTATATGCCAATATCGAATATGATACGGGGCTAGGCACGATCACATCGGTTTCAGGATACCGAAACCAGCGCTCGCGCATTCCCAACTCTTATGCCGGCGCTACTGCGGTGGCGGCTGATGGCCAATATCTGTCCTTCTTCGATGCGACGCGCGATGATAATCGCAAGACATGGCAGCAGGAACTGCGCTTCGCGTCGGATTTCGCTGGGCCGTTCAATTTTGTTGCTGGCGGTTTCTACCAGAGGGACAAGGTTGATTTCTGCGTTGGCCAGATATTGGGCTTTCTGGATCTGACATCGGGACCACTTCCCTTTGGCAACTGGAACGATACCCCTTATGTTCTGTGCAACGCGCAGCGGTCAAAATCCCGCGCGCTTTTTCTCGAAGGCACGTTCAAGGCCACAGACCGTTTAACGATCACGGCAGGGGGGCGATATACCTGGGATGACAAGACCTGGCTGGGCCGCCAGCAGACTTTCATTCCCGCGCTGGGCGGCGGGTTCGACCCGACAATCACCATCAGCCAGGCGCTCGACGCCAGTGTTTACAATTATCCAGCGGGCGTGGTCACCGTGTCAGACAAGTGGCGGGAGCCGACCTATCGGGTCAGCGCCAGCTATCAGGCAACGGACGATCTCTTCGTCTTTGGTGGCTATTCGCGCGGCTATAAGGGCGGCGGCTTTAATGACCAGATTGGTGGCTTTGCTGCGTTTGGCAGCGATCTGAACGCATTTCAGGAGGCTGCGCGCGCCACTGACCCGGAAAAGGCCGACAGCTTCGAAGTCGGCCTGAAGTCCCAGTTTTTGGACAATCGCGTACGGTTCAATCTGACGGGCTTCTATGTCAAATATAAGGATCTTCAAAAGCAATTGAATGTGCCGATTGAGGTGAACGGCCAGCCCAATCAGGTCACATTGTTCGTCAATGCCGCCAGTGCGACCGTCAAGGGCATTGAGGCGGAACTGTCGGCCACGCCAGTGGAGGGACTAACCCTTCGTGGCGTACTTGGCTATCAGGATGGCAAATATAATAATTACACGGCGGCCAATGCGGGCTATGATCTCGCTTCCGCGCCGCTTGATCGTGCGCCTAAATGGCAATGGACGCTGGACGGTGTCTATTCTGTTCCGATTGGCGATTATAAGCTGACGTTGAATGCCAATGCCGCTTATACCGGCCGGAACCTCAACACCCAGGCGATTGATGATCCGCTCGGCAATACGTTCCTCAACGCCCGGACGCTGGTGAACGGGTCGATCACCCTCTCGCAGATTGACAACAAATATTATCTGCGTCTGGTCGGCAAGAACCTGACGGACAAGCGCTACCGGGTCGGCATTCAGAATGTGGCTGGCCTGTGGCTCAACTCCCAATATGGCCCGCCGCGTTATTTTGGCCTGGAAGCAGGCGTGGCACTCGGCAGCAAACGATAAATATCTGATACGCGGCCAGTCATGCACTGGCCGCGCATTTTTCTGGGGAAGTCATGGTGAACGCGGAATATGGGCCGTTTGGTCGCGCAGTGGCGGTCAGCCTTGTGGCGTTGTTAATCGGCTGCAACTCAGCGACCAGCGACAACAAGTCGGTTGCGCAGAATATTGAACAGTGGGAACTGCAACTTGACGATGCGAGCGATGGCGATGACTGGCCTGCCTTTGGCCGCACCTATGGCGAACAACATTACAGCCCCCTCGACCAGATCAACAGAGAGAATGTCAAGGATTTAGGTTTGGTCTGGGCGGTTGACCTGCCCCCTGGCAATCCAGCAACCGGGCCGATCGAAGTGGATGGCACCGTTTATCTGGCAAGTGGATACTCGGTTGTGCGCGCCATTGACGTTGCAACCGGCAAGGTCAAATGGACTCATGATCCCAAAGCTCCCGAAGCATCCGGCATTCGTTTGCGACAGGGGTGGGGCAGTCGCGGGATCGCCTATTGGAATCATAAGGTCATTACCGCTACGCAGGATGGACGGCTGATTGCGCTTGATGAACGCACCGGCGAGCCAGTCTGGACGGTCCAGACTCTGGCCGAAGGCGCGCCAATGTTTATTTCCGGGCCGCCACGGGTGTTCGACGGCAAGGTGATCATTGGCAACGCCGGCTCCGACGAGAGCGCTGTGCGCGGTTTTGTAACGGCGTTTGACGCCGACACCGGGCGCTCCCTGTGGAAATTCTACACTGTCCCCGGCAATCCCGCCAATGGCTTTGAGGATGCTGCGCAGGAAATGGCAGCAAAGACCTGGCACGGAGATTGGTGGACATATGGCGGCGGCGGGTCTGTCTGGAATGCGATGACCTATGACAAGGGGAACGACCAGATTTTGATCGGAACGGGCAATGGCGCGCCGTGGAATCACAAAATCCGGTCGATGGGAAAAGGCGATAATCTCTTCGTCTGTTCCATCGTCGCGCTGGATGCGAAAACCGGCAAATATAAATGGCACTATCAGATAAATCCCGGTGAAAGCTGGGATTTCAATGCCGCGATGGACATGGAACTGGCCGATCTGGTGATCGATGGAAAGCCGCGACAGGTGGTCATGACGGCACCCAAAAACGGCTTTTATTATGTCATAGACCGGCAGAACGGAAAGTTGATTTCGGCCGAACCCTTTGTGGAGGTCACCTGGGCAAAGGCGATTGACATCAAAACCGGCCGACCGATAGAAAATCCGGGCGTCCGGTACGAAAGTGGGAAAACCACGTTCCGGCCGACACCGCTCGGTGCGCATAGCTGGATGCCGATGGCCTATAATCCAAAGGCCGCTCTCACCTATATTCCTGCGATCGATCTTCAGGCGTCGTTCGACGATACCGGCATCACCCGCGAAAATTTCAAATTCGCCGGAGGGATGGGGCTTTCGCCGGGGGTCGGCTATTCAATTGATGCGGGTGGCAAGGATGTGACCGGATGGCTGATTGCCTGGGACCCGGTGGCGCAGAAACCACGCTGGAAGCTGCCGATGGAAACGCACGGCAATGGCGGCATCATGACAAGCGCAGGCATGCTCGTGTTTCAGGGACGACCCGACGGCGGATTTTCGGCGTATGACGCGGAAAACGGCAAGCGGCTCTGGAATTTCGATGCGCGGGCAGGCGTGGTGGCACCGCCTATCTCCTATCGGCACAAGGGGCGGCAATATGTCACGGTCGTAGCGGGTATCGGCACCAGCGTTGGTCTGTTTGGACCGATGTTCGCGCAATATGGCATAGACTACAGGACGCAGGCCCGGCGCGTGTTGACCTTCGCGATCGGCGGCACGCAACAATTGCCACCCCGCACGCCGTATAAGGCGACCGCGTTCAATGACCCGACGTTCAAGCCCGATGCGGCGATGGCGGCGCGGGGTGAAGCCATTTTCGGCGGGCGCTGTGCCGTTTGTCACGGGACATCTGTGATAGCGGGAGGCACGGCGCCGGATCTGCGCGGCTCCGCCGCCGTCGCAGATAAGGACAGCTTCACCCAGATTGTGGCCCATGGCGCACTGGTATCAGCCGGTATGCCGGAATTTGGCGAGTTTAAGCCTGACCAGATTGAGGCCTTGCGTCACTATATTCGGACGCGCGCAGCGGTCTTGAGAAGCGGTAAAAAGGATGAATCGGTCGGATCGGCGCACAAGACGGGCGAGTGATGCGATTATTGCATTTCAGGAGAATGATTGTCGTTCAGCATGGATGAGACCCTCGCGCGCGCATGATCTGCTTTTGCAATGTCACAAGGTGCGAAAGATATTGTTCGCGAACGGCATCGACAAGAACCAGCGCTGCCGTCTGTAAAAAGCAGGCATGAAGTTCCATGCGGCACAAAGCTGCGTCACACTGACCGAGCGACCAGCGGCGATAGACCAGAAATTCATGCATGACATGCGTGTCTATCACATATTCCAGGTCCAGATCGTCGCGGACATGGCCGATTTCCTGTTGCAGCAATAGCCAAGCCCGGAAGCGGGCGCGAGCGACAGATGTTAGTTCGCGCACCTCCAACTCGCGCGGTTCGGGCGCAAATACAAAATCGATGACGACCCGCGCATAAAGGCAGTCGCGTTCCAGTTCGCTGACCATCCAATCAAGTTCGGCAAAAACCACATCGAGCGTATAGGTCGCGTTGCGCCGGGCAATATGCGCTCGGACTTCGACCATCCGGTCGATCACCGTGGCACTGACCACCCCGTCCTTGTCCCCGAACAGGCGATAGACGGTTCGTTGCGCAACGCCTGCATCTTCAGACAAACGCCGGATCGTCAAGGCCGCTACACCCCCTTCGCCCAGCAGCCGATGGGCGGTGTCGACGACTCGTGCACGCCGCAATGTCATCGCCGGGCTGGTGTAGCGGCGGCGGGCCGACTCTTTTTTCACAGACTCTTTTTGCACCGCACGATGTTCCTCATAGCGCATATATTGGCCCCCCTCCTGCATATTCATAGGCGCAAGCAGGAATGAAACCCTCAAATTCCGCATGACCTTGCTGCGTCGCAGAAAAACAAATCATACATGACTGTTTTTTATCTCTTCACAAAAATGAACATATGTACTCATTTGTTGGTGTCGAGCGAAAATGCCGACGCTGATTCGAACTGCCGCCCGGTGAGATGGCAGTCGGTTGGAGGGGAAGAACATGATAAGCAGGACACATCTGAATTGCGTCTTCAAATCTTTCGCTGCCGGTCTGCTGGTCAGCACCAGTCCGGCCGCTCTAGCCCAAGGCACACCGGCGCAGGCGCAAGCGGTGCCGCAGCAATCGGTCGGCCTTGAAGATATTGTTGTCACCGCCCGGCGCATTTCGGAATCGCTTCAGGACACGCCGGTCGCGGTTTCGGCCTTCACGTCCGCCGCCATCGAAAATAAATTCGCCACGGATATTCGTGCGCTGGCTGGCGACGTGCCCAATGTCGTCATCACCAACGTGCCGGGCTTCAACGCGGCGTCGATCGGCATTCGTGGGCAATCGACCGGCGATATCATCCTGACCTTCGAGCCAGCCGTCGCGGTGGTGGTTGACGACTTCGTTCTGGCGCACGTTCAGACACAACTATTCGACCTGTTTGACATTGAACGGATCGAGGTGCTGCGCGGGCCACAGGGCACCTTGTTTGGTAAGAATACGGTCGGTGGCGTCGTCAACGTCATCACCAAACGGCCAGAGCCCGGTTTCAGCGGCGAGGTGCGGCTTGGCTATTCCAGTTTCAACACCAAGGATGTGAAGGCCGCCGTCAACATTCCGTTCACCGACAATCTCTATCTCCGGGCTGCCGGCTCCTTCCAGGAAAGTGACGGCTTCTACCGGCTGACGAAGAATAATGACGTCGATGGCATTCAGGGCGTGCCGGGGCGCGGTCAGCGTTGGCCAGGCACACGCTATTTCAGCGGTCGCGCGAAATTATTGTGGGAGCCATCGCCCGACACTGACATCATGCTCACTTACGAGATGCTGCGGGATCGTGGGGATTCCCCGCCTTCCGTTAATGAGACACCACCCGGCTTCCTGTTCGATGTGGTCGGATTCCCTGGCATTCAGACGACTGGCGCCAGTCCCTTTGATACCGGCACCACCCTGTGCGCGGGTTCCGCCTTGGCACCGACCTGTGTCGGAACGCTGGACGGCCACCGCGTCGATGTCGATGGCATCTATTTGCGCGGCGAACACAATATCGATGGCGTGGGCGGTATCACTTTGGTGGGTGGATGGCGGCGGGTTCGTTCCGAATTGCCTTCCGACTATACAGGTGAAAATGCCTATCTGTTCGTGTCAACGCGCGAAGATACCCGTAAGCAATATAGTCTGGAAGGCCGCTTCAGCTCCGACTTCTCCGACGTTCTCAAATTCACGGTCGGGGCCATGTATTGGGGTCAGACACTTGACGCCAATGCGACGAGCTTCCTTGGCTTCCTGCGTTTCCTGGGCGACCCGACGGCCCTGACAGACCCGAACCAGTCGACCGCCAATTATAAGGTCGATTCCTATGCCGTTTTCGGCGAGGCGGAATATAAGGTCGCAGACCCCTTTTCGGTCTTTCTGGGTGGGCGATACACAAAGGAAAGCAAAGATTTCTCAGTCCGGCCGCAGGTTCGCCGGTCGACCATCGCAACGGGTTTCTGGCCCGAATATAGCGATAGTGCCAGCTTCAGCAAACCGACCTTCCGCGGCGGATATCGCTGGGAAATATCGCCCGGCATCAACAATTACTTCACCTATAGCCAAGGCTATAAATCCGGCGGCTATAATGAACAGGCGATGTCCGCGACCTCAGCCTTGCCTTTCGCGGAAGAAACCGCCGACAGTTTCGAATTGGGTTTCAAGACAGAGACAGCCGATCGCCGCCTTCGCGTGAATGTCGCCGCTTTCTATGTGAAATATAATGACCTTCAGCGTGACGCGGTCGTGCCCTTCCTTGATCCGATTACCGGCTTGCCGGGCCAGGAAACGCGCACCACCAATGCTGGCAAGGCGGAGGTCAAAGGCATTGAGCTTGAGATTTCGGTGGCACCAGTCGCCGGGCTGACCCTCGGTGCGGCGCTTGGCTGGCAAAAGGCGAAATATAAGGAGTTCACTACGGATATTGATGGCGATGGCATCAATGACGACGCCTCCTTCCTGAAATTGCGCAATGCCCCCAACTGGACGGCCAGCGCCAATGCCCGCTACGAATTCCCGCCGACATCCTGGGGCACGGTGTCGATGAATGCCGACATCAACTACCAGTCCGAATATGAATCGACGACGTTGAACGCCGATTTTTCCCAAGGTCAGGCCCGGACACTTGTGGGGGCAAGCATTGGCTGGACCGACCCGTCGCAACGCTACCGCGTAGCGATCTTCGGCCGCAATTTGCTCGACGAAGTGTATCGCGTCTCGGCTAACTCGGTTGCTGGTCTGTTCAACTTCACCAATTACGCGCCCCCTCGTAGCTTCGGCATCGAAGGCGCGGTGAAGTTCTGAGGCGATGGCGGCGGTGCTCTCTCAATGGGCAGGTGGGCGACACCGCTCCCGCACCCTTCTCCCGGCTCGGCTTTCGGGCCGGGGGAAGGGGTCAGTGCAAATGATGCGGCCGTCCAATGGCTGTGGGTACCAGGTCGAAGGCAAAGCTGATGCGATCCTGCTGTCCCGCGAACGGCAATGTGGCGTGCCAGAGATAGGAGGGGAACAGGATCATGCGACCGGCCCGCGGCGGAAGTACTGTTACATCCCCGCCGCCGCCCAGTTCCGCAGGCAACATGCCGATACCAAAAGCACCTGCCTCTTCATTGTCTTCCTCGGCAAACGCCGGATAATAAACCCCCGAAAGCCAGTTGGGCGCGTGAATATGGGCCGAGACTTCGCCGCCAGGGGACAGGATCGTTCCCCACAAAGTCAACGTCCATTCCTTTGGTATCGCCGCGAGAAAGGGGTGATCGACCGGCAGGCCCGCCAGTCTCGCCCATTCCTGGGCCAGTTCGTCGGTGGCGATCTTCGCCAACATGCTGAGGGCAGGGGTCGGCGCACCGACCAGTTCGCCGCTTTGCCGTCCTTTCCGCGTGACCAGCCCGGCAGGCTCATAGGTGAGCGACGGGTGCATGGTCAGTTCTTCGACCAGCCTCTGATTGAAACTCTCCATATCCGCAAAGCCCGGCGCCGATGGAATGTCGTGGACCGTGACGAAGCGCTTCAGCCCCATCAGATCGTCGCGACCGGCGATGTCGTCCAAGCGCGTCAGTGCGGCCATTTTGAGAGCCAGGGGGGTGGTGATGCTTGGCTGCGTGGCGATCAGCCGATTGCATATATCGACCGCCGCCTTCGGTTCATCGGCGCGGATCAGGATGCGGGCCAGATTGACGCCGAGCGCATGATGAGGGGCCGCGAGGTCGAGTGCAGGCCTGAGCGCCGCCAGCGCCAACGAATAATCGCCCCTCTTCTCCAGCAAAAGGCCCAGTTGATTGGCCGCGCGAATATGGGTTGGCTGGCCTTGCAATATGGCGCTCAGCAAGGTTTCGGCTTCCCTGTCTTCGCCCATATTGGCCAGCGCGTCAGCCAGGTTGATCATACTATCGCCATGCCCCGGCCGCAGCCGCAAGGACTGGCGATAGCAAGCAATCGCCTCCTGCCAGCGGCTAAGCCCGGCCAAGGCGACACCCATATTGGTCAGCGCGTCGGGATGATCGCCAGCCTGCTCCAATATCGGCAGCGCGTCCTCGCAACGACCCGCGGCTATCAGGCACGATCCAAGGTTGGACAGCGTAGCGGGATGCCCTGGGCGCAGTCGCAAAGCGGTCTCGAACGCGGCGCAGGCGGCATCGAACTTTCCGTCATTTTTCAGGGCAACGCCCAGATTCTGGTGACGCGCCGGATTGCCGACATCAACGTCTCTGGCATGGCTGAACATGGCGATGGCAGTTCGGGTCTCGCCTGTCCGCTGCGCCACGATGCCAGCCAGCGTCAGGGCATCAGCGTCGTCATGCCGCTGGGCGAGAAGACGATCAATCAGCGGCTTCGCGGCAGCAGGGCTGGGGCCCTGCGCGATGCGCGCCGCCTCTTTCAACAAATCCCCCCACATGGCGAAAGGTCCTTTTTATGATTGGCGTCATCATGCATGTCCGCACAAAGCCTGACAAGACAGACGAATTTATAGCATTGACGACCCAGTTGCAGCGGGACGTTCATGCCAATGAGCCGGACACCTTGCTGTTTCAGGTGTTGCGGTCGCAGGGCGATCAGAACAGCTTTGCCTTTATGGAGCTTTTCACTTCGGAGGAAGCGCGCAAAGCCCATGCCCGGCAACCCTATCATGTCGCCATGTCGGCAGCAGGCTATGCCTGCCTGGAAGGCGAACCGGACATACGCAGCTTTGATCCTCTGGGCCAACTTGCCCTGACGGGAGCCGTGGCATGACGGGCGCGCTTGAAGGACGCATCGCGCTGGTCACTGGATGCACCGGCGGCATCGGCAGCGAAATTTCCCGCCAGCTTGCAGTCGCGGGCGCAACCGTTGTTGGCGCTGACCTGCCCGACCGGCCTGCGGACTGGAGCGGCGCCGACTATCTGAAGCTCGATGTTACCGACGAAGGCTCGTGGCAGGATGCTGTCGCTGCTGTCGACCAGAAGTTCGGGCGGCTGGATATTCTGGTCCATGTCGCGGGTATCGTCGTCGTCGAAAAGATGGAGACAACGACGATCGACCAGTGGCGCAAGCAAATGGCGGTGAACGTCGACGGCGTGTTCCTTGGCACCAAGAGCGCGACGGCGCTCTTGCGTCGGTCCGGCGAAAATTTGCCGCATGGCGCGTCGGTCATCGTGATATCCTCCGTCGCCGGCAAGATCGGCTCTCCCCTTCACGTCGGCTATTGCACGTCGAAAGGGGCCGCTACGCTGTTCGTGAAAGCCTGCGCGATGGAATTTTCCGCCCTCGGCTACAAGATCCGGGTCAATTCGGTTCATCCAAGCGGCGTCAAGACGGGCATGGTCGATCACATCCTGCAGCGCCTCGTCGACAATGGTTTTGCCGCCAGCGTTGAGGAAGCCGCAGCCGGACTGGCCCCCGCGCATCCGATCGGACGCATGGCCGATCCGATCGACATAGCCAAGACCGTGCGCTTTCTGGCGTCGGATGAGGCAGGTTATATGCATGGCTCCGAGCTCATCGTCGATGGCGGGTTCACAGCCCAATGAGCAACCTGGCTGGAAAAGTGGCGCTGGTCACTGGTGGCACCAGCGGCATCGGCGCTGCGGTATCGGCGCAATTGTCGGCAGCGGGCGCTCGCGTCGCGGTGCTGTCCAATGCGCCGCGTGAGGAACTGGACGAAGCAGTGGCTTCGGGCTGCATCGCCTGGGGTGAGCAAGTGGATATTGCTGACGCAGAGGCCGTTGTGCAAGCCGTGGGCCGGATCGAACAAGAGCTTGGGGCCGTCAGGCTTCTGGTCAATAACGCAGCTATCTGGGCGTCCAACCCGGTCCCGGAAAGCCCGATCGCACTGTTCGACCGCCATATCGACATCAATCTCAAGGGCAGCTTTTACGTTACCCAGGCAGTGCTGCCGGGCTTGATCGGGGCTGGCGGCGGGGCCATCGTCTTTATCGGATCGGTCAGCGGCATCGCTGGCCGCGCTGGCGACAGCGCCTATAGCGCATCAAAGGCCGGTGTTGCCATGCTTGCCCGTACGCTGGCCACCGAACTTGGACCGCGCGGGGTCAGGATCAATTGCGTCTGCCCTGGCGCGGTTGCAACACCTTTAACGGCCGGCCTGCGCACCCCGGAGGGCGAGCAGGCCATCGCCGCCTTGATGGATGGCCATCCCAGCCCACGACGGGCCTTCTTCATGGAGCCGGAGCAGATCGCCAATCTGGTCTGCTTCCTGCTCGATGATCGGTCGAGCGCAGTCCACGGTGCGGTGATCCCTGCGGACGAAGGCCTGACCGCAACCATGTGATGACGCAATGACAAGAGAGGATAAGCTGATGACAATCGCGCACGATCCAGGAAAGACCGGCGATCTCATCGTCAACATTCACGATTGCCGACCCGTGACGCTGGGAGCGGGAACGACCATCCGTCTGTTGCGATACAGTGAAGAGACGGGTGACTGGGTGCTGTGGGTCCAGATGGAACCGGGCGCAACCTTCGCGCCGCACTGGCATCTGGGCCATGGCCAGTATTTCGTGACCAAGGGGGAACTGATCTACGATGTCGGATCGGCCCCGGCGGGCACCTATGGCTATGAGCCCATCGGATCGCGCCACAGCGAAGCGCGCTGCGAGGAAGTCACAGAATATCTGTTCATGGGGCATGGGGCGGTGGCCTTCACCGATGAAGAAGGGGGCATCCGCTTCATTCTCAACCACGAATATCTGCGCGACGTTGCGCGTGGGGACGTGGCGTCCGACATTTCAAACGACGCGATGGAGCAGGCGGCATGACGGCAACCGGCAATCCTCGCGCCGAAAGATTGCGGACGATCATGGTGGAGGAGGGACTGGATGCCGTCGTGCTCAGCCATCCGCACGATGTGCGCTATGCCACGGGCTATCATTCCATTCTGGAACGCTGGGGCCAGATGGAGGCCATGGCCGCAGCGATTGTCTATGCCGATCCAGCCAAGCCGCTGACATTGGTGATCCCGGAGGCCAATCTGGGATTGGTTGCGGTGCTCAATCGCGACGGTGATGCCTGCACGTTCGGGGAAATCCGGACATTTGACATGCTGAATTTCTGCGAGGTCAGTCGCTATATCGACCCTGACCGGCCTGTCACGCAGCTTGGCAGGGATGCCGGTGAATTGATGCCTGCGATTGCGGGTCGCTGCCAACCCGATGTGACGGCGGCCATTGCGGTGGCGCTTGCCGACCACGGCATGGCGGGCAAGGCGATAGGCTTTGATGAACATCGCGTATCGGCACGGATCGCGGCTGCCGTGCCGCATGATTATCGCGACATATTGGACCTCATGATGCGCGCCCGCGTGGTCAAGACCGCAGAGGAACTGACGCGCTATCGCAAGGTCGGCCTGCTCGCGGACCAGATCATCGCCTATGCCGGATCGCTGTTGCACGAAGGGGCCGACTGGAATGACGTGCAGGCCCGCATCTGCGATTTCATGGTGCGGCACGCGGTCATCCCGGTGGATGAAGGTGCCATGCTGTTCGGCGGTGCCTATGAAGCGGATGAATTCATTCCCGACCTGTTCCGTACCCGCGGCAATCGGACCTTGCGCCGTGGCGACATAGTGATCCTTGAAACGCAGGGCATTCATGACGGCTTCTGGGTGGATATCAATCGCACGGCGATGATCGGACCGCCCAGCGATGCCTATCGGCGTCAGCATGACATATTGCGCGATGCCTTTTTGAAAATGGTCGATCATCTGCGACCGGGCGTGTCCACCGCCAGCCTGCCGCAGATTGGCTATGACTATTTGAAAGCGCACGGCGTCGCGACACCTGAAAAGCTGCTGGTCGTCGCGCATGGGATTGGCCTCATGCCGCTGGAAATTCCCTTGCCTTATCCCGCCGCTGGCCTCGCCGGGGTCAAGCAGGGCTTCATCATGGAGGAAAATATGCTGATCTCGCTCGACAGCCTGTATTTCGGCGCAAAGCTGGGACCATGCCACATGGAAAATGTCTATGCCATCACGGCCCAGGGTCCTGAACCCATGTATGCTGCGCCGCTGGAACTGATCGAAGCCCCGGCAACACGGGAGCTGACCGATGCATGAAGGGCAAGCACAGATTGGCGACAATGATCGCCGGCTCGAAAAATATCGGCGCATGCAGCGTATCCGCCAGTTCGAAACCAAGGCGGAGAATATTCACGCTGCTGGCGAGATACCGGGCGCGCTGCACACTTATGCCGGCATGGAAGCGTCGGGTGTGGGCGCGTGTATGGCCTTGCGGAATGACGATTATATGGTCGGCACCCACCGCAGTCACGGCCATCCCATTGCCAAGGGTGCCGCGCTGCGCCCGCTGATGGCGGAACTGCTGGGGAAGGTGACCGGCATTTGCAAAGGCAAGGGCGGGTCGATGCACCTTTCCGACTTTTCGGTTGGCAGTTTGGGCGAAACCAGCATCGTCGGGTCAGGCGGTCCGGTCGCTGCAGGCGCGGCATTGGGAGCCAAGCTTCAGGGACTGGATCGCGTTGCCCTCTGCTTCTTTGGCGATGGCGCATCAAGCGAAGGCGCGATTCATGAAGGCATGAACCTGGCGGCGGTGTGGAAACTACCTGCGATTTTCGTGTGCGAAAATAATCGCTTTGGCATGTCGACGCCGACCAGCGCCGCCGTCGCGGGCGCGCATGTGGCGGATCGAGCGCATGGCTACGGCATTCCCGGCGTTATCGTTGATGGGCAGGATGTCGATGCGGTCGAGCAGGCGGTGCGCGAAGCAGTTGACCGGGCGCGTGCGGGCAAGGGACCGACGCTCATTGAAACGAAGACATATCGCTATGCCGATCATGCGGTCAATATGGGCCGTGACCTGACGCCGCGCGGGCCTGAACATGACGAGTGGGTGGGACGCGACCCCATCCAACTCTATCGGACGCGGCTGCTCCAGGACGGGGTAACCGAAACGGCGTTGACCGACATTGAGGAAGCAGTGGCGCAGGAGGTGGCCGACGCGCTGCAATATGCCCGCGACAGCGCCTATCCAGTGTTCGAAGAAGCGTTCGACCATGTTTTTGTCGATCGCCTGCCCATCCCCGACGATGTCCGCGCGCACGCCTGACCAGGAGACGAAAATGGCAAAGATCACATTTCTGGAAGCGATTCAGCAAGCGCAGGCCGAAGAACTGGAACGCGACCCGCGCGTGTTCATGATGGGCGAAGATATCCGGTGCAATGTTTTTGGCACGACTACCGGCTTCGTCGAGCGGTTCGGGGAAGAGCGCATCCGTGACACCCCCATCTCGGAAAACGGGTTCATCGGCGCAGCAGGCGGCGCAGCGATGGTCGGCATGCGCCCCATTGTCGATGCGACGCTTTCCTCCTTCCTTTATCCCGCCATGGATCAGATCTGCTCCATCATCGCTAAGTCGCGCTATATATATGGCGGTCAGGCCAAGCTCCCGCTCGTGATCCGTTCCTGCATGTTCTACGGCAACAGCAATGCGGCGCAGCATAGCGATCGCCCTTATTCGATGTTCATGAACATGCCGGGGCTGAAAATCATCGCGCCATCGGACCCCGCAGACATGAAAGGGCTGTTGAAGGCAGCGATACGGGATGATGACCCGGTGCTCTGCTTTGAAGACGGCACATGCTGGATGGCAAAGGCTGATGTGCCGGATGACCCGGATTTCCTGGTGCCGATCGGTAAAGGTGACGTAAAGCGGGAGGGCACCGATCTCACCATCATCGCTATTGCGGGCGGCGTGCCCACCGCGCTCAAGGCCGCGCGACAGCTAGCAGCGGACGGCATTTCCGCGGAAGTTATCGATCCGCGCACGCTGGTGCCGCTCGACCGGGACATGATCCTCAAATCGGTGCGCAAGACGGGGCGGGCGATCTGCGTCGATCCCGCCCATCGCACCTGTAGCGCCGCAAGCGAGATAGCGGCGACGATCGTGGAGCAGGCATTCGATGCGCTGCGCGCGCCCGTCATCCGCGTCACGACACCGGACACGCATCTCCCCTTCAGTCCGCATATCGAAAAGCCGCTCTATCCGACTGTGGATCGCATCGTCGCTGCGGCCCGTCGCATTGTCGGCGCGCCCGTCGCCCCGCAACCGGCTTGAGGAGAAGACCATGGCTGAGCATATAATGGTGCTGCCCCAATATGGCATGGGCATGCAGGATGGCGAAATCATACGCTGGCTGAAGGCTGAAGGGGACTTAGTGGCCGAAGGCGAAACGCTGGTTGAGGTCGAGGCGGCCAAGACGACGGTCGAAGTGCCAGCGCCCGTCGGCGGGACGCTGACACGGATCATAGCGGTAGAGGGAGAGACGGTGGATGTCCGTGCGCCCATTGCTGCCATCGAAACCGCCTGAGCGCTGCGAACGATGCACGCGGGAACGACGCACAAGCGATCCATGCCTTGGCCACGCTGGATTATCGGCACCATAATTTTCTTGATTGGCATCACCCTGCTGGCGGGTGGGGGCTATCTGATTATGTTGGGTGGCTCCGCTTATTATCTGCTCGCGGGCCTTGCCTGCGCGGCGGCGGCTATCCTTATGGTGCGCGGCGACAGGCGGGGCCTGTGGCTCTATGGCGCAATGCTTGGCTGCACCCTGCTATGGTCGATATGGGAAGTGGGCGGGGCGTTCTGGCAATTGCTCCCACGACTGGCGGGACCAACCGTCATTGGACTATTCCTTGCCCTGCCGCCTGTGCGTCGCTGGCTTACGCCAACGGCCGACGGCGTGACGCGCTATGCCTGTACCGTCACCGCCGGGGTATCGTTTCTGTTGCTTGCCGTCAGTTTTGCCCTTGTTCCGACCTTCGATGTCAGACCTGTGGCCGCGAATGCCAATGCCGGCGGCGTTGCTGCCCAGGCTGACCGCATGGCGACCGACTGGCGCAATTATGGCGGCACCGCAGGCGGCCTGCGCCATTCCGGCGCGGCGCAAATCACCCCCGCCAATGTCGCGCGACTGGAACCGGCATGGTCTTTCGAAACCGGCGACACCCGCGCGAAACGGCCGGAGATAAATAGTATCAGCTTCATGGCAACGCCACTGATGGTGGATGATCGCGTCTATTTCTGTTCGCCGACAGGAAAGATATTCGCGCTGGATGCCGACAGCGGCCAGCAATTGTGGATGCGCGATCCCCAAACCGTGATCGGCAATGCCCAGATGCTCAACTGCCGTGGCGTCTCCTACCATGAAGATCTTGCCGCCGCAGGCCTTTGTGCAAAGCGCATCATCAGCATGACCGTGGATGGCCGACTGCTTGCGAGCGATGCGGCGACCGGCCGCCCTTGTGTGGATTTCGGCCGGGACGGGACAGTCAATTTGAACGAGGGGCTGGGCAGCACAGACCCGCTGCGCTCCTATACATCCTCCCCGCCAGCCATTGTCGGCGACGTTGCTATTCTCGGTTCCTATGTCCGGGACAATTACAGCAAGGATGATCCGTCCGGCGTGGTGCGGGCGTTCGACGTCAGGACAGGAGCCTTGCTATGGGGCTGGGACAGCGGGCGTCCGGACGATGCGCCCATGCCGGCCCCCGGCGAGCAATGGACACGCGGGTCCGTCAACGCCTGGAGCGTGTTCAGCGCCGACCCGGCACTCGGTCTCGTATACCTGCCAACCGGCAATGCGACGCCTGATCATGTCGGCACGCATCGATCGCCGATGCTGGAACGCTATGCGAGTTCGATCGTCGCGCTTGACGTGCGCACCGGCCGGGTCCGGTGGCATTTCCAGACGGTGCGCCACGATCTGTGGGATTATGACGTGCCTGCCCAGCCGGTCCTGTTCGATCATATCGTAAATGGCCGGACCATAGCGGCGTTGGCTGCGCCGACGAAACAGGGCGACATCTACATCCTTGACCGCGCGACCGGACGGCCTTTGACGCCGGTGGTTGAACAGACGGTGCCGCGCGGCACCATAGCGGGCGAACCCTATGCCGCCAGCCAGCCGCGCGTTAAGGGGTTTGCCAGCTTCACGCCGCCCGATCTGACCGAGACAGATATGTGGGGTGCTACGCCGCTCGATCAGCTCTGGTGCCGCATCCGTTTCCGCTCGCTGGATTATAAGGGCCTCTACACGCCGCCATCGGAGCGTGGCGCGCTGCAATGGCCTGGGACGTTCGGCATCTTGAATTGGGGCAGTGTCAGCATTGACCCGAACCGTCGATTGATGATCGTCAATGCCTCGGCCATTCCGCAGGAAGTGCGCCTGTTTCGCCATGGCACGGCCGGCGATCGCCCGGCGCTGGCAAAGGACTCACACGCACCGGGCTATCTGCCCCAGACGGGCACGGACTATGGTGTCAGCCTGCTGCCCATGCTCTCGCCGCTTGGCATTCCCTGTGAAGCGCCGCCATGGGGGAAGCTCGCTGCCGTGGACCTCACCACTGGACGCCTTGCCTGGCAGAGGACCTTGGGCACGACGGCTGACTCTGCCCCGCTCGGTATTGCCGTGCCGGGCTCCTTCAATCTCGGCGGATCGGTCAATACAGCGAGCGGCCTGACCTTCATAGGAGCCGCGATGGACAATCAACTGCGCGCCTTTGATACGGCGAGCGGAAAACTATTATGGAGTGGCCGTCTGCCTGCGGGCGGGCAGGCAACGCCGATCAGCTATGTGTCACGCAAAACCGGGCGCCAATATGTCGTCATAGCTGCTGGCGGCCACGCCTATATGGGCACGACGCCGGGCGATCATGTCGTCGCTTTTGCCTTGCCTAAACCCTAAAGCGTGCGTCGCGGCGCTTGGCCGTCCCATGTCGCTGCTGCCGTGCGGATCATGTCGAACATCTCGATCATCGGCGGCAGCGGCGCGATCAGTTCAACGAGCGGCCCGTCGCCATCCATTCGGGTATCCAGATAAGCAAAGCGCGACAGGGGAAGGCTCCCCTCCAGCACAATGGGCACATCGGCATGCTGCGCATGCGCGATCGCGGCATCATAATCATCGACCCATGTGCCCAGATGATGCACGCCGCTCCTGCCGCTTTTCAGAAATTCGGTGTAGGTTGACGGCGCGCTACCGGGCTGGATCAATTCGATCATCGTGTCGCCGCTATAACTGACGGCAACGCCGCTGAAGAGAGGATGGTCCAATGCGACGGCTTCGCCATCGACGCTCAGCGATTCCAAGGGCAGCGGCAGGGGAAATTCGAAAAAGGGTCCGACGCCCACTTTCTTCGTCCAATATTCTATCGCGACATCGATATCGGGAACGACATAGGCGATCTGGAACGTGCGACCATAAAAACGGCTCATGGCAATCCTCTCTCCTTGCGCCGTCAATTCGCCTTGTTTGACAAGCCGCCTCTTGCGCTTCCAATAAAAACAGTCATGATTGTTTTGTTAAAATTGTCCACCCCTAATGTGGAGTCGGCCGCCACGAGCCGACCAGGGGCGTGTTGAGGAGAGGCATGGCCATGATGAAGCTCGATTTCGATGACTGGAACATCCACGTCGGAAAGCCCCATCCGTTTAACGATCGCGTAAAGCCGATCGATAATGGCACGGATCGGCCGGACCCGGCGCGCTATCATGATCCCGCATTCATGGCGGAAGAATGGGATAAGGTGTTCGCGCGAAGCTGGCTGTTGGCGGGGCCAGCATCCGACATTCCCGAACCCGGCGACTTCTTCACGTTCGAGATTGGACCTGAGAATTTCATCATCGTGCGCGGCGACGATGGGGCTGTGCATGCGCATTATAATGTCTGCCCGCATCGGGGAAGCCGTCTGGTGACCAGCCAATTCGGTTCGCTCGACCGCTTTACCTGTCCGTTCCATTCGTGGAAGTTCGACCTGGAAGGCCATAATATCGCCGTCACTGATGAGGAGACGTTCCGCCCGGAAGTGTTATGCCATAAGCATGACCTGACATCGGTGCGTTGCGAAGAGGCGGTCGGCCTCATCTTCCTTTCCATGGATAGCGAGATTGAGCCGCTCCATGATTGGCTCGCGCCCATATTGCCGCAGCTTGAGCTGTATCAGATCGACCAAATGTATGTCGTTCAGCATCGACGGTCGGACTGGGGTTCCAACTGGAAAGGCGGCGTCGATGCCTTCGCCGAAATCTACCATCTCCATGCCGTCCATCCCCAGACCCAGTGCCTCATGGATGACCGCACCCAGATCGACCTGTGGTCCGGAGGCCTCTCGCGCCAGTTCGTTCCCTTCGCGCAGCCGGCGGCGCGTTATGCCGATCAGGAAACGGTCAACCCCGGTATTCAGATGATGTTGCGCGACGCCGGTATTGATCCAGCGACCTTCAACGGAACTGCAGCGGAAACACGACATGCCGTGCAGCAAGCCAAGCGCCGCCGCTCCGACCAGCTCGGTCTTGGCTATGAACGGTTCAGCGACAGCCAGTTGAGTGACTCCGTTGTCTATTCACTCTTTCCCAACGTTCAGATCGGCTGTCATCCCGAAGCGATTTTCCTGCATCGCTTCGTGCCCCATGCCACTGATCCCAATCAGTTCACCTATGACACCTGCATATTATATCGGCATGTCGATGCACCCGGCTATGGCGCGCCAGCCTGGATGGGACTTGGCGAGGATGTGGATCTGAGCGGCGCGACTCGGCCCGACATTATCCACACGAAGCTGGGCGAGCCGCCTTGTCTTGGCGAGGTGCTGGATCAGGATTCGGAACTTTTGCCCATCGTTCAGGCCGGGGCAAGATCGCGCGGGTTCAAGGGACCGTTATGGAGCGAACAGGAAGGGCGCCTGCGTCATTTTCATGCTGAACTTGATCGTCGGATGGGAAAGCGGCCATGAATTATGATCCGCGCGCATGGGCTGTCCATAAAGGGTCCGAACATCCGTTCGACCAGGCGGCGTCGCCGATTGATAATGGCACTGAACGGCCCGACCCGTCGCGCTATACCGCGCGCGCCTTTTTCGAGCGGGAATGGCACCGGGTTTTCACCCGTAGCTGGCTGCTTGCCGCCCCGGCAAGCGATGTGCCGGAACCGGGCGACTGGGTGAAGTTCGACATCGGCCCGGAAAGTTTCATCATCGTACGGCAGGAGGATGGCTCGGTCGCGGCCCACTATAATGTCTGCCCGCATCGCGGCAGTCAGCTTGTCAGCGGAGACATGGGCAGCCAGGACAGTTTCACCTGTCCCTTCCATAGCTGGCGGTTCGGCATTGACGGTCATAATCAGCATGTGACCGATGCCGAAACCTTCCGGCCTGAAGTGCTTTGCCACGGCACGGATCTCAGCTCCGTACGGGCCGAGGAAGCCGTTGGCCTCATATTCATCTGCATGAGCGACGATGCGCCGCCGCTTGCTGATTATCTGGCGCCGGTGCTGCCAATGCTGGAAACCTATCGCATAGACCGGATGCATGTGGTCCAGCATCGCCGATCGGATTGGGCTGCCAACTGGAAGGGCGGCATTGATGCTTTTTACGAAAGCTATCATCTGCATGCCATCCATCCGCAGACGATGGGGGTCATCGACGATCGGACGCATATCGACCTGTTTCCCGGCGGCCTGTCGCGTCAATTCGTACCCATGGCCCAGCCCAATTCTCATTTCGCTGATCAGACCGGGATCAATCCGGGCATAGCCGCGCTGCTGAAAGATGCAGGCATTGATCCTGAGGAATTTGAGGGCAGCGCGCAGGATAGTCGCGCGGCCGTAGCAGATGCAAAGCGGGAGCGGGCCGCGCGCATTGGCCTAGATTATTCACATTTTTCGGATGCCCAGCTCACCGACAGCACGATTTTTGGCATTTTCCCCAACGCCCAGATCGGCTGCCATCCTGAGGCGGTATTTCTTCACCGTTTCAAGCCGCACGCGACTGATCCTGAACAGTTCACCTATGAAACCACGATCCTCTACCGCCATGTCGATGCGCCCGGCTATGGCGCGCCCGGCTGGATGGGCCTTGGCACCGACGTTGACGTGACCGGAGCGACCCGGCCGGAGGTCGTGCACACCGGCCTTGGTGAACCGCCCGGAATGGGGGAAGTACTCGACCAGGATTCGGACCTGCTTCCGATCGTTCAGGCCGGCGCGCGATCGCGTGGCTTCAAAGGGCCTTTATGGGGCGAACAGGAGGCGCGGCTGCGCCACTTCCATGCCGAACTCGACCGCTGGCTCGAACGAAAATGACGGGGCGGGCAGGGGCCTTTCCGCCCCTGCTACTATCTTGCATCAGAAGGGGCGGATGGTGACCCCATTGTCGATCACCAACTCGGCGCCCGTGATGAAGCGCGATTCATCGGAGGCGAGGAATACTATAAGCGCGCCCACATCCTTGGGATGGCCCGGCGTTCCGGGCGGCAATATGCCGTCGGGTATGTCCCTGGGCTGATCGACGCGCCCCTCCGCTGTCTGCACCATCGGCGTCTCGATCGCGCCGGGATGGACGGAATTACAACGGATCTTATACCCCTTTTCCTGGCACATGACCGCGATTGACTTGGTCATCGAACGGACCGCGCCTTTCGCGGCCGAATAGGCAAAGAAAATGGGATAGCCAAGCAGAGCACCCGTCGAACTCATATTGATGATCGATCCGCCATCGCCTTTGTTCATCAGCGGAATGGCATATTTGCAGCCCAGAAACACGCCATCGGTCATGATCGCGTTGACCCAGCGAAACTGTTCGAGCGTGGTATTTTCAACGTCGGCGCTTAGCACCACACCGGCATTGTTGACCAATATGTCGAGCCGCCCCATCCGCTGTTCGATTTCCGCCATCACGCCAATCCATTGCGCTTCATCGGCAACGTCGAGCGCCATGGCGATCGCACCGTTGCCAATCCGGTCGGCAACGGCCTGCGCTGTGTCCAGTTTGACATCGGTTACGACGACCCTGGCACCTTCACGCGCCAGCGCTTCGCAATCGGCGGCGCCCAGTCCTGACCCGCCGCCAGTCACCAGCGCGACCTTGTCCTTTACCCGGTCCATTCTGCTCTCCTGCATTTTCATTCATTTGCGCGCCTGTGTCGGTGCGTCAGGTTCAGGCCGCGCCGTCATCCCGGAAATAGTCCGGCATTCCCGCTGGCCAGATGACGCCCCATTGCGCCTGCCCGCCGTCGATGACGAGCAGATCGCCGTTGATGAAGCGTGCGGCGGGGGATGACAGATAAGCGATCGCCTCCGCGACATCCCATGCATTCCCGCGCATTTTCATGGGGTTCGCCTTGTGAAACCGCGCCAGCGCCTCTTCGGGATACATGCGGAAACCTTCTGTCTCAATGACGCCGGGGCCGATGCAGTTGACACGGATATTCCACTGCGCCCACTCCGTCGCCAGCGTTTTGGACAGGTAGATGACACCGGCACGGGCAGCACAGGTATGGGCGGCCTGGGGCATGCCCCGCTCGACATTGGCAACGATATTGATGATGTTCCCCGGCTTCCCGTCGGCGCGCCAGCGCTTGGCGGCTTCCTGCATCATCCACCAGGTGCCGTTGAGATTGGTGTCGATAACCGCCAGCCAGCCTTTGCGCGAAAAATCAATGGCATCCTGGGGGAACTGCCCGCCGGCATTGTTGACGATGGTGTCCAGGCTGCCGAAATGGTCATGAACCCGCCCGATCAGCGCCTCGACGGCGTCGGCATCGCGGATATTGGTGGGGACGGCCAGCACGTCGCGATCCGTCGCCGCGCGAATGAAATCGACCGTCGCCTGCAATTTTTCCGGGTCGCGCCCGCAGATCGTCACCTGCGCGCCAAGTCTGGCCGCCAGATAGGCCGCCGCCTTGCCCATGCCGCTGCCTGCACCTGTAATCAGGATACTCTGTCCAGCCAGCAGGTCATCGCGATAGATGGTTGATTGCGCCTGCAGCGCATCCTCGTCCAGCCCGCGGGCCGGGCGGTCGGTTCCGTCATCTTCGGGGCGGAATATCCGGGGCGTAAAGATTTTCGAGGCGTCCAAATCCATATCCTTGCGAATCGCGGTACGGGCGGCAACCGCCGCTGTTGATCCCGAACCCGACGCAAGGGTAGCGCTGCGAGATCAAAAAGACAAACAAGATTGTTTTATGATTTGCCCGCCGTCGCCCGTGCCGTAGCAGGCATGATCGCGCGTATCTGGTTTTCAAGATGGGTCAGCATCATCGGGACTTTTTCGCGATCCATCGCGCCGGTCTGAACCGCGATCGCCATCCCCTCCATGATGGTTTGCGACAGGCTCATCGCCAAGTCGAACTGCGTCGGCGAATCGCCCCATTCGGGGAATAGGGCGTGCGCCTGTGCGTTGAAGCGATCGCGAAACTCCTCCTGCAATGGCAAAAGAATGTCGGCGAGTTCCTTGTCGGTACGTGCTGCCACCGCCAGTTCATGAAAGGCAATGAAGGCGGGCTTCTGTACTTGCGCCCAATAGGTTTCGACCAGCGTGTCGACATCATGTTCTTCGGGCCGTTCGGCCGCCCGTCTGAATGCGCGCAGGCGCTTTTCATGCAGTTCGATGATCGTCGCCTTGATCAGCGCGGCACCATTTTCAAAATGATGCATCATCGCCCCGCGAGAGAGGCCAGCTTCCTTGGCGACACGGGGGGTCGTCGTGTTGGCATAGCCATGCTTTACAATACATCGCACCGTCGCTTCGAGTAACCGGCTGCGCGTCTGCGCGGCCTTGGCCGCCTGCAGCGTCCCGCCATTGCTTCTTGTCGCGGCGGGCTTTGTCGATGCGGTTGTGCGGGTGCGGGAAAGGGCCATCTGAATCGCCTGGTTACTGTGCTGCGCTATACTATATTCTGATTCGCTTACGCCCATGACGGCGGGCGACGCAAGCATGTCGGGTCAATGACAATATGGCCCAGGGTGCAGGCACCGCGCGGGACGTGCAGGATATTGGAAATAATAAAAACATACATGACTGATTGTATTTTGCGCAGTCGTTGATAATCTCACGCGAAACAAAGGGGCGTGCCGTCCGGCACAGGCACCCCTAAGAATGAGGAGAGCGACGCATGGGAGACGGACCGATCCTGACGATGGGTGCCATGATCAGGGCATCGTCGGCACGCCATGGCGACAGGGAAGCGATTGTCTTTCCCGACACCCGCCTGACCTATAGCGAGCTTGATCGGCAGGCAACCAAATGGGCCAAGGCTTTGGTTGCAATGGGCGTTCAGCCAGGAGACCATGTTGGCATCCTGCTGCCGACATGCGTCGAGTTTATCACGGCTTTCTATGGCATTGCTATGGCGGGCGGCGTCGCCGTGCCGATCAACGCGCGCTATCAGGCCGGCGAACTCGGCTATGTGGTCGCCAATGCCGACCTTGTTACGGTCATCACGATCGGCAAGGTTGCCGACGGTCTGGACTTCAGCGACCGGCTGGATACAGCGCTGCCTTCGCTTCGTCAGGCGGCTGATCCCTGGCGGCTTTCCTTGCCCGAATCACCGCGTTTGCGCAGCGTCATCTGCCTCGACGATCATTGCGCGCCCTATCTGCTGCGTGCCGCCGATGCCATGGCTGCGGGCGCGCAGGTTGCGGACGCGGAAATAGCTGCCCGTATCGTCGCTGTATCGCCCGCCGATATCGCGATGATCCTCTACACGTCCGGCACGACCGCCAATCCCAAGGGCGCGATGATCAGCAATCGGGCGCAGGTCGCCAACAGCCGTAACCTGGGCCGTCGCTATGAATGTACGCAGGAGGACAAGGTCTGGTCCCCGCTTCCCATCTTCCATATTGCGGGCATTCTGCCGATGACGATGATCCTGGATCTGGGCGGCGTCTACATGACGATCCCCCGCTTCGATCCGGGCGTCGGGTTGCAGATGCTGGGACGAGAAGGCGCGACGGTCGCCTATCCCAGCTTCGTCACCATCATGCAGGACCTGATAACGCATCCCTCCTTCGCGCAAACCGACCTGTCGCGCTTGCGCGTGATGAACTCCAATTTCGCGGTTCAGCCCGAATGGATCAAACTGGCCGTGGCAGAAGCGATGCCGCACACGATCCAGGTTGGCACCTATGGCCTGACGGAGGCGGCGGGCACTGTGTCCACCAGTCGCTTGTCGGATAGCTATGAGGTCCGCACCGGACGATGTGGCGTGCCGCTGGATGAGTGGCAGGTGCGGATTGTCGATCCGGAAACCGGCGTGGACTGCGGCCCGTCGCAGCAGGGTGAAATCGTCCTTGGCGGGCCCAATATCCTCATGGGCTATTATAACGCGCCGGAAAAGACCGCGGAGGCCATATGCGACGGCTGGTTCTACACTGGCGATATCGGCTCCATCGATGCTGACGGCAATCTCATGTTCCATGGCCGCACCAAGGACATGCTCAAGGTGGGCGGCGAGAATGTTGCCGCGGCCGAGATAGAGGCGATGCTTCAGACGCACCCTGCTGTCAAACTGGCGCAGGTCGTGGGCATCCCGGACGACCGCTATTGCGAGATACCGGCCGCTTTCATCGAACTGGCGGAAGGTACTGAGGCGACACCGCAGGAACTGATCGACCATTGCCGCGGCAGAATCGCCAGTTTCAAGCTGCCCCGTCACATTCGCTTCGTGACGGAATGGCCGATGTCGACATCGAAAATCCAGAAATTCCGGCTTCGTGACGCCTTGATCGTTGATTTGCAGACGGCCTAGCGGCCAATAAAAAAGACAGACACGACTGCTTTTTTCTTGCCTCTGATAAACCGTCCGGGATAGATGGACAAAGGCGCAGGCAACGACAGCCGACATAAGGAAGAGGATCATCATATGGACCTGGGACTGGCGGGCAGGAAAGCCATTCTGATCGGTGCGGCGCGCGGTATCGGCTATGCCGTGGCCGAGGTTCTGGCCCGCGAGGGATGCGACATCGCTCTCACTGCGCGCAGCGAGGACAGCGTGAAGGACGCCATCGCCAGCCTCTCGCGCTATGGAACGCGGATCATTGGCAAGCCGATCAACGCCAAGCAGGCCGAAGATTATAAGGCCTGGATCGACTGGGCTGTCGCTGAACTGGACGGTGTCGACATTCTCGTCCCCTTCACGTCCGCAGGCGGTGGCATGGGGAGCGAAAAATATTGGTATAACGCCTTTGAAACCGATGTGATGGGCCCGGTTCGCGCGGTCGAAGCCGTGATCGAAACGATGACGCAGCAGCAGCGCGGTTCGATCGTTTTGATCGGCACCACATCAGTCGCAGAGGCGATGGGCGGGCCACAGCCCTATAATGCGATGAAGGCCAGTCTTGTGACCTGGGGCAAGCAACTCGCGCTCTGGCATGGCAAGAACGGCATTCGCGTCAATGTCGTATCGCCCGGTCCGATCGAGTTCGAAGGCGGCAATTGGGACATGATAAAGGGGACGATGGAAAAATTCTATCAGTCCCAGCTACGCCAGCATCCGATGGGGCGGCTCGGTCGTCCCGACGAGGTTGCCAAGGCCATCGCCTTTCTTGCCAGCGACGCGGCGAGCTGGTGCAACGGGTCCCATCTGGTCGTCGATGGCGGCTTCACCAACAGGACCCAGTTCTGATGAAACCGCATGTCATGGGTTGGGACCGGGCGGCGATGGACGTAAAGCGCGTCGTCGATGTCTATCGGGTCGATCCGGACACGGTCGGCAATGGTACGCCGGTCGAAAAGGCGCCGGACCCGGAACTTGGCACCGACATCATCCCTGCGGCACGCTATTTCTCCCCCGAATTCATGAAGCTTGAATGGGACAGGATCTGGACCAAGGTCTGGCTTCTGGGCGGCCGCGCCGATGATATCCCCAATGCTGGCGATTATATCTGCACCGACATCGGCAAGGAATCCGTACTGATCGTGCGACAGGCGGACGGGTCGATCCGGGCCTTCCCCAATCTCTGCCTGCACCGCGGCAACCGGCTGCGTCCGGAAGGGCGCGGCAATGCCGAACAGTTTCGCTGCATGTATCATCATTGGTCCTATGGCCTGGATGGGCGGCTGGAGCATGTCCCGGACCTATGCACATTTCATCAGGGCGGCCCGACCGGCATGGCGCTGACGCCGCTGCCCTGCGTCGAATGGAACAGTTTCCTGTGGTTCTCGCTCAACCCCGCCGTCGAGCCGTTCGACGATTTCATCCATCCATTGCGCCAGCATCTCGAACCCTATCACCCCGAACGCATGGCCTGGACGCGGGACATCACGGTTGAATGGGACTGCAACTGGAAAACGTCGGTCGATGCTTTCAGCGAAACCTATCATGTGCAGGGCATTCACCCCCAGCTCAAATGGTATCTGGACGATGTCAATGTGCAGATCGACTGTTACGAACGGCATAATCGCTATCTGATCCCCTTTGCCGCGATCAGCCCGCGCGTCGCGCTGCCCAGCCAGATTCCGCCTGCCATTCATGAAATCATGGTCAATGCCGGCATGGACCCGGCCGACTATGATGGCCGGGTGTCCGACATCCGCCGCGATGTCCAGCTCTTCAAGCGCCAGCATGGCGCGGCCCAGGGCAAGGATTATTCGGAACTGAATGATGAGCAACTGACCGACGATTATCATTATACGATCTTTCCCAATGTGTCGGTGAATGTGCATGCCGACGACATCATGCTGTTTCGCCAGCGCCCCCACGCCACCGATCCCAACAAGATGTATTATGACATCTGGATGTTCGAACTGGTGCCGGACGGAGAGCCGTGGCCAGACCGCGTGCGTCACCAGCATTTTCGCCATGGCGACAAGACGATCGGGCAGGTGCTGGACCAGGACGCCTTCAACCTGCCGACGGTGCAGACGGGAATGCAGTCGGACTTTTATCCGGGCCTGTGGATCGGCGATCAGGAACTGCGCATCCGTCATTTCCACAAGGTATTGGACGATTACATCTACCCCCACGGCAAACAGCAGGGCGACCTGTGACACCGGCTTTACAGGGAAACCAGGCGATGCCGTTCACCAGCGATCAGTTGTTACGGGCCTACCGGACCATGAAGACCATCCGCGTCTTCGAGGAACGGCTGCATGATGAGATCAAGACTGGCGAGATTGGCGGTTTCACCCATCTCTATGCCGGGCAGGAAGCGGTAGCCGTCGGCATTTGCGAGCAATTGACCGTCGAGGACAAGATTGTCTCCACCCATCGCGGTCATGGCCATTGCATCGCCAAAGGGTGCGACGTGAAGGGCATGATGAAGGAAATTTACGGGCGCGTCGGCGGCCTTTGCAAGGGGCGGGCGGGGTCCATGCATATTGCCGATCTTGCGGTCGGCATGTTGGGTGCCAACGGCATAGTCGGGGGCGGCGCGCCGCAGGCGGTGGGCGCGGCGCTCGCTGCGAAGATTGATCGCAAGGGGCGGGTTGGCATTGCCTTTTCGGGTGATGGGGCCTGCAATCAGGGTACGACGTTCGAAGCGATGAATCTGGCCGTCGTCACCAAGGCGCCAGCCATCTTCGTGTTCGAAAACAACCATTATTCCGAACATACCGGCGACGCCTATGCGGTCGGCACGGCCAAGGATATCGCCAGCCGCGCCGAGGGATTTGGCATGCGCGCCTGGCGAGCCGATGGCTGCGACTTTTTCTCGACCTATGAAAACTTCGCCGACCTGCTGGACTATGTGCGCGCAGGTCATGGTCCGGCTGCCATCGAACTCGATACCGAACGCTATTTCGGTCATTTCGAAGGCGATCCTCAGCGCTATCGCGGTAAGGGCGAACTCGATCGTATCCGCGCTGAACGCGATTGCCTGACGGCTTTTCGCGATCGCGTGCGCGCCGAACAATGGCTGGGGGATGCGGAGATGGACGCGATCGACGCGGAAGTAATCGCTCTGATCGACGCGGCGGTGACCGAAGCACGGGCCGATGCGGAACCGGACCCGGCGCATGTCGCCGACGATGTTTACGCTGAATATTGCTGAGCGGAAGGGAAAGAGGCGCATGGCCATCATGAACATCCGCGAGGCGATCGTCGCAACGCTGCACGCGGAAATGGAGCGCGATTCCGATATCATCCTGTTGGGGGAAGATGTCGTAGGCGGCAACGGTACTGCTGGCGGTCCCGAAGCCATTGGCGGCATCTGGGGCACCAGCCCCGGCCTCTGGGCCAAATTCGGCCCGGATCGGGTGATCGACACGCCGATCAGCGAAAGCGCGATCATTGGCGCGGCGGCAGGAGCAGCACTATCGGGCAAGCGGCCCGTGGCGGAATTGATGTTCGCTGATTTCGTAGGCGTCAGCCTCGACCAGATATGGAATCAGATGGCTAAATTCCGCTATATGTTCGGTGGCAAGGCGCGCTGTCCAGCGGTGGTTCGCCTCGTTTACGGCGCCGGGATGCAGACGGCCGCGCAACATAGCCAGTCGGTCTATGCCATGCTGACCGCGATGCCGGGCCTCAAGGTCGTACTCCCGACCACGCCTGCCGATGCCAAGGGCCTGTTGACGGAGGCGTTGCGCGGCGATGATCCGGTCATGTTCTTCGAACATAAGACGCTCTACGGCGTGAAGGGAGAAGTGCCCGATGGCGAGCATCGCCAGCGCTTCGGTGAGGCGCGCATGGTGCGCGAAGGCGGCGATGTCACGGTTGTCGCCTGCGGGCGGATGGTGAGCTTCTCGGAAAAAGCGGCGGACAAGCTGGCCGCCGATGGCATCGGCATGGATTTGCTGGATCTGCGCACCACCAGCCCGCTCGATGAGGATGCGATCCTGGAATCGGTCGAACAGACGGGCCGCCTGGTGGTCGTGGATGAAAGTCCGCCGCGGTGCAGCCTCGCGGCTGACATCGCCGCCATGGTTACCGAACGTGCCTTCACCAGCCTCAAGGCCCCCCCGGCGATGGTGACTGGCCCGCACAGCCCTTTGCCCTTTGCCCGTTCGCTCGAACGCGCCTGGGTGCCTTCGCCGCAGAAGATCGAGGATGCGGTGCGCCGTACCCTCGCTTTTCGCTAGAGGGAGGCGCAGATGACGAAGCTCACCGCCTTCACGATGCCCAAATGGGGGATCGAAATGGCCGAAGGGACCATCGCCGAATGGATGGTCGCTGAAAACGCGCCTTTCGCCAAGGGCACGGTCCTTACGCTCATTGAAACCGACAAGATCACCAATGAGGTCGAGGCGGAAAAGGATGGCCGTTTCGTACGCATCATTGCGCAGGCGGGACAGACCTATCCCGTGGGTGCCCTGCTTGGCGTGCTGAGCGACGGCGGCGAAGCGAGCGTTGCGGAAGTTGATGCACTGATCGCAGCCTTTAGACCATCGGACAGCCGCTTCGAACCGGACACTTCGTCGCCATGCGCTGCACCCGATCCGCTCGTGGCCCAGGCCGCCACGCCGCCGATTCTCCCCGATGGTGTAGCGGCCAGCCAGGTCGCGATTGCCGAAGCGCAACGGCTTGGCGTCGATCTCGCCGGTGTCGAAGGATCGGGTCGGCATGGTCGTATTTTCGCGCAGGATGTGCATCAGTCCGCGCGTCCGGCGCCTTCGGTGACGCTCACTGGCGCTTTTCCGCCGACGCCGCCCAGCGCTATATTGTCCACGCCCGTAGCCCGGCGTCTTGCCAGCCTCAACGGGCTTGATCTTGCAGGCATACAGGGCACGGGCGCGCGCGGCAAAGTACGCCGCGACGATGTCCTAACGGTACTGGAACAGGCTCGTCCCGCGCGCTATCCCGATACCGTCGCGCAGCCGCCCCAGTATCAGGCGGCCGTGCCGCACAGTGCCGACGTGATCCCCATGTCCTCCATGCGTCGCACCATCGCCCGGCGGCTCACCGAAGCGAAACAGCAGATCCCGCATTTCTACGTTCGCCGCCGGGTGCGCGCCGACCGGCTGCTCGCCCTCCGCGCGGCAGCGGTGGGCGATCGCCCCAGCGTCAATGACTATATCGTGCGCGCTTGCGCCCTGGCGCTGATGGAAGTCCCGGCACTCAACATTCAAGTGCATGGCCATGATGTTCATCACTTCCCGGCGGCCGATATCGCCGTCGCTGTCGCGACCGACAGGGGATTGGTGACGCCCATTCTGTTCGGTGCAGATGGCCTGTCGCTGGCGGAGATCAACAGGGGCATGAAGGCGTTGGCCCAGCGCGCGCGCAGCGGCAAGCTGCGCCCGGAAGAATTTACCGGCGGCAGCTTCTCTATCTCGAACCTGGGTAGCTTTGGCGTCGAGCAGTTCGACGCGATCATCAACCCGCCGCAGGGTGCCATCCTGGCGGTCGGCGCGGCCCGGCCGGAGCCGGTCGACGATGACGGGGCGATCCGCATCGTGCCGGTCCTGCATCTTGCTCTCTCCTGCGACCATCGCGCCATCGACGGCGCGGATGGCGGCCGCTTCATGGCGGCGCTCGCGAACCTCCTCGAACAGCCCCATTTGCTCTGAAGGCGACCGACATGCATTTTCAACTGACCGAAGACCAGCGCCAGCTTCAGGAAGCCGCCCGCGCCTTTGCGCGCGCCGAACTGCCTGCGATCGCGGCGGAACTGGAGCGGGACAATAAGCCGCCGAGCCGGGCTTTGGTGAAGCGCTATGCCGAACTCGGCTTTCTGGGCATCAACATCGCCGGTGATCTGGGCGGCCTTGGCCTTGGCAATATCGAAGCGTTGATCGTGCTGGAAGAATTTGGCAAGATTTCCTCGGCGGTCGGCTTCCCCGTGTTCGAATCCTCGGTTGGCCCCGTTCGTGCGATCGAGCATTTCGCTTCGGAAAGCCTGCGCCGCCGCATTGTCCCGGCCGTCTGCGCGGGCGAAATGGTGGTCGCCGTATCCATGTCGGAACCCGATGCAGGCAGCGCGCTCACCGACCTCAAGACCACCGGCCTGATCCGGGGTGACCGGGTCGTGATTAACGGCACCAAACGCTGGTGTTCGGGCGGCGGCCATGCCGATGCCTATGTCGTCTATTGCCGCCTGTCCGATGCGCCGGGCGCAAAGGGCATTGGTGCCGTGCTGGTGGAGAAAGACGCGCCGGGCCTCAGTTTCGGTCCCAATGAACAATTGATGGGCTTTCGCGGCATACCCTCGTCCGACCTCCATTTTGACGAATGCGAAGTGCCGATCGACAATATCATCGTCCCGGCCGATGGCGGCTTCAAGAAATTGATGGAAGCCTTTGATCTGGAGCGGTGCGGCAATGCGACCATGTCGCTGGCGCAGGCTTCGGGCGCGCTGGAAGATGTCAGCGCCTATGTGCTGGAACGCAAGCAGTTCGGCAAGCCAATCGCTGAATTTCAGGCGGTGCAATTGAAGCTCGCAGAAATGCAGATGAAGGTGGAAGCAGCGCGACTGTTGATCTGGCGCGCTGCCTCACTGGCGGAAGACGGCCTGCCGTCCGTGCTCCATAGCTCCACGGGCAAATGTTTTGCCAACACAATTGCGCGCGAAGTGACGGGCGACGCCATGCAGTTGATGGGGGCTTATGGCTATTCCAAGGATTTTCCGATGGAACGCCGCCTGCGCGACAGTTGGGGGTGGGGCATTGCTGGCGGTGCCATCGACATCCAGAAGGTGAATATCGCAGGCGCGATGCTGGGACGGCGCTTCGATCAGCGGCGGTAAAGCAGGCGGATCAGTCGGTCATACGCGCGCGGCCTGCGCGCGTGTACACCAGGTTGATGCTGCTGAACGTCACCGCCTCTGTCCCATCCGCCAGCATGACGGCGTAGCGGGTGATGGCGGTGCCCCGGTCGTCTCGTGTCTTTGACGGTTCGAGACTGACGATTTCGCTCGTCACATGAATATGATCGCCGGCCCGCACCGCGCGGCGGAGGCGCAACTCGTCCCAGCCGATGCCGCACACCCAGTCAATGTCCCAATTAATCTCATGATCCATCTGCCGCCACAAGGCCAGAACGTGGATGCCGCTTGCCACCAACTCGCCGAACACTGATTGGGCGGCGGCCTCCGGGTCGCTATGGAACCATTGCGGATCATAGCGGCGGGCGAACGCCAATATCTCGTCCTGCGTCACCACCCGCTCGCTTGAGCGACGAAACTCGCCGACGGCCAGATCCTCGAACTGGCGATGGGGTTTTCGCGCGGAAAAATCTGCGGTCATAATTTCCCCTCCCGCCTTTCCGCCAGCAACCGCACCAGGCCCTGCTGGCTGACCGTGGCTATGATTTGTCCGTCGCTGCGAAAAATATGCCCTCGTCCCAGAGCAACGGCATTGGACGCGGCGGCACCTTCCAGCACATAGAGCAGCCAGTCATCGACGCGAAAATCGGCATGAAACCAGATCGCATGGTCCAGACTGCTGCTTTGCAGGAAATCATTGGCCCAACCAAGACCCAGCGGACTGAGCACGGTATGAAAGATATGCATGTCCGACGCATAGGTCAGCAGCCGCTGCTGCACGGCGGCAGGGCCATCTTCCGTGCCGTTCAGCCGAAACCACAGCGCTCTTGTCGCCGGGCCTATCACGCGCTCGTCGAAACGATATCCATCGACGGGCCGCCACTCGAACATTTGGCGGCGTTGCCAGAAAGGGCGATGGCGCAGCGGCAAGCGGTCACCATAAGCGGCGATCAGGTCATCCAGCTTCGGCAGCGTATCGGGCATCGGCACATCGGGCATCGGCAGGCTATACTGCGGTGCGTCTTCCGCCGTCTTGAACGAAGCCATCAGATTGACGATCGGGGTGCCGTCCTGCGTCATGCGTACCATGCGGTTGGCAAAGCTGCGGCCATCGCTTTCGCGCGTCACGCTGAACGCGACGGGCCGGTCGGTCAGTCCCGGCTTGAGGAAATAGGCGTGCAGACTGTGGCAGATTTTGTCCTCCGGCACGGTAAGCTGCGCCGCAGCAAGGCTTTGCGAGAGCACGGCTCCGCCAAACAGCCGCAACAAACCGCTGCGCCCCGGCTCGACCCGAAACTGGTCGGGGCCAATCCTGTCAAAGGCAAAGGCCTGTATCCGCTCAAGGTCGGGATCGTCGGGAAAGGCGGAGGATAAAGGCAAGGGCAAGGTCATCCGGTGCAGTTTACGCGCCCCGCCTAGCAGGATGCACGCAGATTTCCGAAACTAAAACTGCAGGCTGGATCGACGATTTGTAGCAATTCCACGACATTGCCGTCGCAATCATGGCCATAAGTGGCGCGGGTCGCCGCTGTGCCGCCCGGCGGGGCGTTGAACGTCATTCCCAATGCTTTCAATCTCTCATATTCTTCGAAAACATCGTCGCAATATAGGCAAAGATGCGTGATGCCGCGGTCGCACATGCGCGGCCGGACATCGACCGGATCGTTGGTCCGATATTCAAACACCTCGACATGCACATTGCCGAGCCGCAGGAAGGCATAGCGAGCGGCGCTGCCCGACAGGCCGACCATCTGATCGATCCGGTCGTTGCCAGGCTCCCAACCGCCATCGCCCACAGGCTCGAAGCCGAACCAGCGCTGATAATGATCGACGAAGCGGTCGATGTCGGGTGTGGATATGGCGAGGTGATGGACCCCGCGGATCATGACGGTGCCCGCGCCGCCTTCACGGCCTGGACGATTTCCGCATTGGTCGGATTGCGGCGCAACGTCAGACCGCCATTCACCTGCAAAGTCTGGCCGGTCATGAAGCAGGCGTCGCTCGCCAGCCAGGACACGGCCTCGGCAATATCCTCGCTGGTCCCGACCCGCCCCAATGGATATTCCTTGACGAATGTTTCGACGATCGCAGCGTTTTTGGCGGCCTGCGCGGTCATGGGCGTCGCGGTAAAGCCCGGTGCAACGGAATTGGCGCGAATGCCACGGCGGCCAAATTCATTGGCGATGCAGCGGATTACATGGTCCGCGCCCGCCTTCGTGCCCATATAGGCGGCATGATCCTCCAGCATGATGGTGGCTGTGGCCGAGGATATCTGGATCAAGGATCCGCCCGGCCGCATCACCCGCAGCATCGCCTGGTAAAAGAGGATCGCACCAGTAAACTGAAGCGCGGTAATCTTCTCTATTTCAGCCTTGGTGGTTTCCAGAAAGGGTTTCAGCAAGCCCCAGCCGGTCGCATTCACGGCAATGTCGACCCCGCCATAGCGGTCTACGGCGCATTGGGCGAGCCGGGCCAGATCCGCTTCATTGCTGAGGTCGCAGCCACTGACCGCAAGTCCGCCAAGCTCCGACGCCAGTTCCTCCAACGCCTCCGGCTTGCGACCCGCGACCACAATATGCGCGCCGTCCGCACGGAGACGGCGAGCGATGACCTGCGCCATATTGTCGCGGTTGGCGGCGCCCATCACGATGGCAACCTTGCCTGTCAACTCGGCCATGCCGCGCTCCTCTATCTGTCGTTGTTCAGTCTTTCTGGACCCAATCGCTCAACACCTGCTGCACACGGGCATGTTCGGGTACGATATTGAGGCCGATGCGCCGGTCCAGTTCCTCATGCCAATGATAGATGCGGCGTTCCTGATAGTTGAGCGGCATGCCCTTGAAGCCGGGGCTTTCCAGAGATTCCTGGATTTGCGGCGCATATTGCAAATCCTCATAGAGGATGCGCTCCCAGTTCGAGAGGCGGGTGGGCCAGAGCGGGTGCGGATTGGCCGGATCATGGTCGGGCGCGAGCCAGCTTGACACGACGCGCGACTTTTTCGGCCCTATTGGCCAGAATTGCAGGATCGGAATGCCCGTGGGTGCAGGCGGCATCACGAAATTGGGGAAAATCTGATAGCTTACATTATTCTTGGCCGGAAATTCCGTAATCGACGGAATGGCGGGCATGCCGACGGTGCCGGGATCGACCCAGTCGGGACGGCGGTTGGGCGTCGCCATACGGCTGTGCCCATTGGGCCAAAGCGTCACGATCATGGCGCGATGGTCGAGAAAGCGATCCACCGTATCGACGTGGATGGATTTTAGATGATAGACTTCGAGAAAGGCGTCGAGCAGCACCTTGACGTTGCAGTCCACCTCATAGCTGCGGCTGTCGACCAGACGCAGTTTCTCCAGTTCAAACTGTTCAAGTTGCTCGGCCATAGGCCCGATATGCGCAAGCAGGGGCTGCGCATCGGGATCACGATTGATGAAGATCAGCGATCCCAGCAATTCGCAACGCACCTGCATCAGCGAGCGACAGGAAAAATCCAGGTCCACGAAATCGCGCTTGTCGCGAACCGCTGTCAGCTTGCCATCGAGCGTGTAGCTCCAGCCATGATAGCCGCAGACAAAGCCGCGCCCTTCACCAGCCTCTTCGGTGACGAGCGGCGCACCGCGATGCTGGCAGGTATTGTAAAAAGCCTTGATTTCGCCGGTCAATGTTCGCGCGACAATGATCGGCGCACCGGAATTGCGCGTGAGGAACCAACTGCCGGGATTGGGCAACTGGTCGGTATGTCCGGCATAGAGCCAGGCGCGATCCCACATCATTTCGCGCTCAAGTTTCAGAAATTCAGCGTCGGTGTATCGCGATCCGGGGATATCCGGCAATTTGGGGAACCCGTCGGGCGGAGCCTTGCGATCACGCTCATAATCCATGCGCGCGAAGTCGTTTTCGGGCCTCTGATCCGTCACCAGATCCAGCATCGCTCTTCTCTCCCAAGGCTCAATGGCACCCGTCATGCGGGGCATGGGCTTATGTCTTGCGAAGTCTGGCGATCCGAATCCGGCTCCGCAAAGCTCTTACCGCATCCTAGGCGTCACAATAAAACAGTCAACCATGATTGTCTTTTTTATTGTTAAGGCCCGCTGTTTTCCGCCTGCCTTCCGCCACCATAGGCAGCGATCCCGGCGCGGCTGTCGGGGCTGTCCAGCGTCGCCATGCCCCATGCTTTTCCCATGGCGAGCGCCTGATTGAGCTCCATGTCTGCGGCCAGTTCATAAAGGCGGCGGCCATTGTTGATCGCGTCCCAGCTATTGCCCAACATGGCCGTCGTGACGGCCAGGGCTCGGTCCAGCAACTGCGCCGCAGGCAGCACCTCGGTTACGACGCCCAGTTCATAAAGCCGCCGCGCCGGTAGCAATTCGCCGGTCATGATCATCGCCAGCGCCGTGCCGCGCGGAATTTGCCGGGCAAGCCGCTGCACACCACCGGCAAAGGCGAACAGGCCACGCTTCACTTCGCTCAGCCCCATCAGCACATGGTCGGCGGCAAAGGCCAGATCGCACGCCAATATGATCTCGAACCCACCGGCGACCGCGGTGCCATTGACCGCGGCGATCAGCGGCTTGGTGCGCCGCCGCTCGGTCAGTCCGCCAAAGCCCCGGTCGGGGATAAGGCCATGGCCTGCGCCCATCACCGCTGCTTCCTTGAGGTCCATGCCGGAACAGAATGCGCGATGGCCCGCGCCCGTCAGCACGATCGCGCCGATATCGGGATCGCCCTCGGCCTGGGTGACTGCGGCGTCCAGCGCACGCGCGGTTGCCGCGTCCAGCGCATTGCGCACTGGCTCGCGGTCGATGGTGAGCAGGCAGATCGCACCCCGCCGCTCGATGATCAATCCGGCGTCGTTCATAAGGCGGCCATGCTCCCAACTATGACGGTAGCTTGCGAGGACAGCGTGCCGCCATTGCCATGCGCCAGGGCAACATCAATGCCTGGTTGCTGGTTTGCAGCCTCGCCCCGGATCTGCCGTGCCGCCTCGATAATGGCAAAGAGGCCGTACATGCCCGGATGGCAGCAGGACAGGCCTCCGCCATTGGTGTTGACCGCCAGCGATCCGCCCGGCGCGATGGTGCCGCTTTCCACGAACGGCCCGCCTTCGCCCTTCGCGCAAAAGCCCAAATCCTCCAGGAACAGGATCGTATTGATCGTGAAGGCATCATAAAGCTGCACCAGCTTGAGGTCTGACACGCCAATGCCCGCCATCGCCATCGCGCGCGCGCCCGATTCCTTCGCCGCGGTGACCGTCACATCCTGCGCTTGGGCAATCGCGTTCCACCATGTCGCTGCCGCCGCCCCCAGCAACGGCACCGGCGGCTTGGCCAGATCGCGGGCGCGATCGGTCCGGGTCATGACGATGGCGGCGGCCCCATCGGTGACGAGGCAGCAGTCGCGCGTCGAAAGCGGGGAACTCACGATGCGCGCCGACAGACAGTCATCGAGCGTCAGTGGCCCACGCGCAAACGCCTCTTCATTGGTCTGCGCCCAACCGCGCGCTGACAGGGCCACCGCCGCCAACTGCGCCCGCGTCGTGCCATAGTCATGCATGTGCCGGGCTGCGGCCAGCGCATAGGATGTGATCGGGAATAGCGGCGCATAGGGCGCATCCCATTGATTATGCGTTATCCGCGTCGCGAGCTTGCCGCCCGCGCTGCGCTGGTTCGAGCCATAGGCGATAAGCGCGCAATCAATATAGCCGGCGTCGAGCATCAGGGCAGCGACCGCCATATGGCTCATGAAGGCGGAACCGCCCGTGCGATTATTGTCGGTATAGCCGGGCCGCAGCCCCAGATGCTCGGCAAAGGAAAGGCCCGCGAAAAAATCGTCGGGCTGGCAAATGAACAACGCATCGACATCGGCCAGTGTCAGCCCGGCGTCGGCCACTGCGCGCGTTGCAGCAGCCGCCGTCAATTCCATCGCGCTATAGCCCGGCGTTTCGCCTACGCCAAAGGTCGCAAGCCCGGCGATGGCGGCGCGGCCGCGCGGAAAGCGATCTGCCATGGTCAATCCTCCACCCGGAATACCAGCAGCGGCCCATCCGCCGATCCCGCTATGACGGCGCAAACAGCCTGGCCAATGTGCAGCGTTTCGGGCGTCGTACCCTCGACCCGGCTCATCAGCCGTGCGCCCTCTTCCAGATCAATGAGCGCCACATGATAGGGCGGCGCGGGCGGACGTTGATGGATCCAGGACAGGCTATAGACGGTGCCGCGCCCGGACGCCTCGATCCATTCAAGCGGTTCGCCGGTGCCGGGTGCGGTCGCGCGCGGTGGGAAAATCACCCGGCCATCGGGCGCCCGCTGTAGCAGGCAGCGTCCTTGTGTCAGCGCCGCGCGCCATTGCTGCTCAGGCCCGCTCATGCCGACGCCCCCAGCGCGCCCGTCGCCTGCAACGCCATAATCTCGGCATCGGAAAATCCCGCTTCGCGCATGATCTGTTCGCTGTCGCCGCCCAGCACGGGTCCAGGGTCGCCGATCGCACCGGGCGTCGCGGAAAAGCGGGTGGGAATGCCGGGAAAGCGCATCGTGCCCAGTTCCGTCTGCTGCTCGTTCCAAAAGCCCGTCTCGGCCAGATGGGGATCAGTCAACAGATCGGTCAGCGTCGCGATCGGCGTTGCCGGAATCTGCGCCCGTCGGAACAGCGTCATCCATTCCTCGGTCGTCCGCGTCGCGATCACGTCAGCCACCCGCACCAATACGGTCCCGATATTTTCGGTGCGTGACCGCATCGACCCGAAGATCGGATCGCGCGACCATTCGGGATGACCAAGTTCCTCGAAAAAGGCGCGCCAATGTTTGTCATTATAGATCATGACGCCGATATGCCCGTCGGCCGTGCGATAGGGCCGCCGGGCCTCAGATGTCGCACGGGGATATTCGGGCGGCCCCTGCGGCGGCACGAATAGCGATCCGCACAGATGTTCGACCATCGTGAAGGATACAAGCGTTTCGAACATGGGCACTTCAATTTCCTGCCCGGTACCGCTTTTTTCGCGCGCATAGAGCGCTGCCATTACCGAATAGGCGCCAGTCAGCCCGGCGACCTTGTCCGCTATGACCGTGGCGGCATAGGTCGGCTGACCGCCCGACAGACGCGCCTGCAAATCGACGATGCCCGATGCAGCCTGTACGATATCGTCATAGGCCGGATAGTCGCGATAGGGGCCGTTTCGCGCGAAACCATAGAGATTGGCATAGATGATCCGATCGTTGACGGCACTCAGGGCCGCATAGTCCAGGCCGAGGCGCCCGATGGCACTGGCCCGCATCGAATGGATGAAGACATCGGCGCTTTCCGCAAGCCGCAGCAGCGCGGACCGCGCGGCAGCTTGCTTGAGGTCCATTACGATCGACCGCTTGCCGCGATTGACGTTCAGGAACATCGCTCCGCGCGCCGCATCGGGTCCGGGTGGAATGAAACGGGTGGTGTCCCCCTGCGGACTTTCCACTTTGACGACATCGGCCCCCAAGTCGGCAAAAATCTGCGTCGCATAAGGGCCCATCAGCACGCTGGTCAGGTCCAATATGCGCACGCCCGCCAGCGGCCCTTTTCCTTTGCCGCTCATTGGCCCGTCTCGATCATTGCCATCTCCTTGGCCTGCCCTAAGCTCGCGCGCACACGCACATATGCGGGAGAGGGAAGTTTGCTGTCATGAACGTTCATTTGATCGCCGCCGGAAAATTTCACGACATTGATTTTGCGCGGCTCGAACTGCTCAAATTGCTGGCGGAACAGCCACAAATCCGTACGTCTGTTGCGTCCGACTATGCCGATCTCGCCAATCTGGCGCGCGCGGATATGCTGATTACCTACACATGCGACCTCATGCCAGCCGATGATGCGCAGGTGGCGGCTCTCGACACATTCCTGCGACGCGGCGGCCGCTGGCTCGCCCTGCACGGCACCAATGCCGTGCTGCGCTTCGGTGCGGACGGCGTCGTCGACACACCCGATCTTGTGCCGACGTTCAGCCAGTTGCTCGGCACCCGCTTTGCCGGCCATCCCCCGATCGCTCCGTTCAAGGTGTTCGTGACGCGCGGCGATCATATGATGACGCAGGGACTGCGCGACTTCCGCGTCGAGGATGAACTGTATCTCACGCATCGCACCGCCGATATCGACGTGCTGCTCCACACCAGCTTCACCGGAACATGCGACGAATTTCGCGATGCGGACTGGGACGAACCGCAGGTGCCCGTGCTCTACGAACGGTCGGTGGGGAAGGGGGCGATATTGTATCTCACGCTGGGTCATTGCCGGGGCCATTATGATCTTCGGCCGCTGACGTCCTTCTGGCCGCATCCGCAACGCTGCGCCTGGAATTATCCGATTTTTCATGAGCTTTTGCGCCGTGGCATTGGCTGGGGACTGGCCAATGCCAAGGACGGTTGATCGGGCCGCAGCGCATGAAGCTGGGCTTCGAGCGAACACAGCACCGGCTCCACCAGGGCTTCGTCCATGGCGCCGGTCATCAGGTTGATCGCCATACCTTCCATAGTCGCTTGCGACACGGCCATGGCGAGCGCGAAGCGATGCGGCTCGCTCTGCCATTCGGGATAGAGGCTGGCGGCTAGCTGGTTGAAGCGGGCGCGGAACTCCGCTTGCAAGGGGTGCAGCATCGCGGCCAGATCGCTGTTCGTGCGCGCTGCAATAGCGAGTTCGTGAAAGGCGATGAAGGCGGGCTTCTGCACCTGCCGCCAATAGGTGCGCACCATGGCGCGATGGTCCAGCGCATTGCGTTCCGCCGCCCGACGGAACGCAAGCAACCGCCGTTCGTGCAGGTGGATGATCGTTTCCTTGATAAGGGAAACGCCATTGTCGAAATGGTGCAGCATCGCACCGCGCGACAGCCCGGCCTCCAGCGCGACCTGCGGCGTGGTCGTGCGGGCATAGCCGTTGCGCACGAGAACCCGGATTGTCGCCTCGATCAATCGCGCCCGCGTATTCAGGCTTTTGAGCGCCTGCTGCGTTGGCCCATCAACAGCGGTGCGTTTCACGATGGTGCCTCTCCTCCTTCTCGGTCAGGCTTGCCGCCTGACTCTATGACACCATCCTATAGCGGAAAATAGAAAAAGACATCCATGATTGTCTTTTTCTGCCAAATGGCGTGTAAGGTCAAAGGCGGACAGACCAAGGAGAGACCGGCATGGACGCCACCGCCGACATCGTATTGTCGCTGCATCAACTGACGATACTCGACGCCGCGCCGACTCGGCTGGTGGATCTGGCTGCAATGACCGGATGCGCGCATGTGTGCCTCTTCACCATCATGCCGGACGCAGCAAAGGGACGCTACCCGCTGGTGACGCCCTCCGACGTGCCGCAATTGCGCGCCCATATGAAGGATGCCGGTGTAACGATCGGTAATATAGAGGTTTTCTCCCTCGATGGGCAAGAGGATGTCGATGCTTTCGCGCGCGCGCTCGACGTCGGCGCGTCCCTGGGCGCCACGCGCGCGACCGCGCATATCCATGCCATATCTGATCCGACCGAAGCGGTTGATCGTTTTGCTGCCTTTGCCGCGCTCGCGCACAGTTTCGACATCGTTGCCGGTTTGGAATTTATGCGCTTTTCGGCGATCCGCACGATCAGCGAAGCAGCGCAGATCGTGCGGCAGGCAAAGCGCGGCATGCTGGCCTGCGACGCCCTTCATCTGTTTCGCGAAGGCGGTAGCGTGGAGGAGGTCGCCGCCAACGCCGATCTCATCAGCTATATTCAGTTGTCGGACGGTCTGCACCATTGTCCAGATGATCAGCGCTGGAACGAAGCGGTCAAGACGCGCGAACTGCCAGGCAAAGGGACTTTCCCGCTCTCTGATCTCTTATCCGTCCTTCACCAGCCGCTGCTGGTTGAAGTCGAAGTACCAAGGTGGATAGACAAGGCCCAGGGCGTGAATGACGAGGATCGCGCACGCGCCGCCGTCGATGCCTGCAGAAATATCGTCGGTCTGGCCTTACCACTATCATCGCCCAGACGGAGTGTAGAAGGATAAGCGGGCATTCGGGGAATGGGGCGGCCTGCGGCTCTTCGATAAACAATGGACGGCCGGATCGACAACCAGGCATCGATGCTTGATCCTGTCCGCGGTTAACGCTCCAAATCCTATTCATGCCATGGAAATTCTCGCTCGCAACAGTGGCGAAGATTGCCAAGCGCCGCTAGTATCACCCTTGCCGATTTCTCTTGAATTGGTAAGGCCTATTATAGGCGAGGGCTGAGACATGATTGAGACAGATAAAAGTGCCGGCGGTTCTGCCCCTATGGAAGGGACCGAACGGCTGTATCAGAAGCTGGCGCGCCGGTTGTTCCAGGATCTGGCGGCGGGTCGCTATGCCATTGGCGACCGTTTGCCCGCCGAACGCGAACTTTCCGTCATGCACGGGGTCAGCCGACCCGCCGTGCGCGAGGCGATGATCGCCTTGGAAGTCCAGGGGTTGATCGAGGTGCGCGTCGGATCGGGTGCCTATGTCCGCGCCCTGCCCGGCGATCAGGATCGTCCCGGCTTCACCGTGACCGCCTTTGAACTGATGGAAGCCCGGCTGCTGGTCGAAGGGGAGGCGGCGGCGCTCGCCGCGGTCAACATCCGCGACGATGAACTCGAAGAGCTGGACCGGCTGGTACAGCAAATGTCGGAAGAAAATCTCTTGCCCGGCGTCAGCACCGAAGCCGATCGCGCCTTCCACCTGCTCATCGCCTCGGCCACGCGCAACGCGGTGATCCACAGCCAGGTAGAGGAGATGTGGCGCTTGCGTTCGACCTCGCCCGACTGCGCGCTCCTGCTTGAAAAGGCGCGCACCGCCAATATCCAGCCCATCGTCGAGGAACATAGCGCCGTGCAGGATGCCCTTCATGCCCGTGATCCCGCCGCGGCCAGGGCGGCGATGCGCGCGCATCTCGGCGCGGTGATCGATCATCTGCTGTTCGCGATCGAAGAGGACGCGATCCAGGATGCCCGTCGCACCGTCGCTTCCACCCGTGCGCGCTATAGCCGCGCCGCAACTTTATAGGTTTTGTTCATGCGCCCGCTGACCTTGCATCCTGACCGTCTGTTTCCGACCGATCCGTCCGTCCGTACGATCGCGCGCCGCCTCTATGAAGCCGTCGCTGGCCTGCCGATCATCAGCCCCCATGGCCATACCGACCCGCGCTGGTTCGCGCAGGATCAACCCTTCGGCAACGCCAGCGAATTGCTGCTGACGCCCGACCATTATGTCTTTCGGATGCTCTACAGCCAGGGCATATCGCTCGAAACGATCGGGCTAGTGCCCAATGGGGGCGGCGGCACCCCTGTCGATCCCCGCGCGGCGTGGCGCATATTGGCGGAAAATTACACGCTGTTCCGCGGCACGCCCTCGCGCATGTGGCTCGACTGGGTCTTCGCGGAAGCCTTCGGCCTGACCGTCCAGCTCGAAGCGGCCAGCGCCGACCTCTATTATGACACCATTACAGAGGCCTTGGCGACCGAGGCCTTCCGTCCGCGCGCGCTCTATGATCGCTTCAATATCGAGGTGATCACAACCACGGAATCGCCGTTGGACGACCTCGCCCATCACGCCGCCATTCTTGCCGAAAAAGATCGCGCCGACGGTTGGAAGGGCAGGGTGTTGACCGCCTACCGCCCCGATCCCGTCATCGACCCGCATTTTGACGGCTTTCGTGACAATCTGCGCAAGCTATCGGAGCTGACTGGCGAGGATGCGTTCGACTATAGGGGCTATCTCGCCGCCCACCGCCAGCGCCGCGCCTTTTTCGCCAGCATGGGCGCTACTTCGACCGATCACGGCCATCCAACCGCTGCGACCGCCGATCTGACCGACGCAGAGGCGCAGGCGCTGTTCGCGCGCGTGACCGCCGACAGCGTGCCCGATGCCGACGCCGAACTGTTCCGCGCGCATATGCTGACCGTCATGGCCGGGATGAGTGTCGAGGACGGCATGGTCATGCAGATTCATCCCGGTGCCTATCGCAACCATAATGCGTCGCTCTTTACGCGCTTCGGCCGCGACAAGGGTGCCGACATTCCGATGGCGACCGAATATGTCCACGCCTTGCGCCCCTTGCTCAGCCGCTATGGCAATGAAACAAACCTCACCATCATCCTCTTCACGCTGGATGAAACCAGCTATGCGCGCGAACTCGCGCCCTTGGCTGGCCATTATCCCGCGCTCAAGCTCGGCCCGGCCTGGTGGTTCCACGATAGTCCCGAAGGCATGCGCCGCTTCCGCAACCAGATGACGGAGACGGCGGGCTTCTACAATACGGTCGGCTTCAATGACGATACTCGCGCCTTCCTGTCTATCCCGGCGCGCCACGACGTCGCGCGCCGTATCGACTGCGGCTTCCTCGCCCAATGGGTCGCAGAACATCGGATGGAGGAATGGGAGGCGGCCGAACTGGCCATCGACCTATCCTACACGCTGGCCAAAAAGGCGTATAAGCTGTGAGATTGTCGCAAGAGAATATCACCGCGCTGAACGCGAACGTCGAACGGCCGGGCTATGACCGCGCTGTCCAGGCCTGTGGCATTGTCCATTTCGGCATCGGTGCCTTCCACCGCGCGCATCAGGCCGTCTATACCGACGATGCCATGGCGGCGGGCGACCGCGATTGGGGCATCACCGGCGTATCGCTCCGTTCGGGCGATGTCGCGGATCAGATGCAGCCGCAGGATGGCCTGTTCACCGTATCGGAACGCGGCAGCGGCAGCCCGCGCACCCGCCTGATCGGCGCAGTGCAGCACGTGATCGTCGCGCCGCGCGACCCCGCCGCCGTCGTCGCGGCGCTGGCCAGCAGCAGCACGCACATCGTCAGCTTCACCGTTACGGAAAAGGGCTATTGCCGCACCCCCGCAGGCCAGCTTGATCTGTCCCTGCTCGAACCGGAACTGACCAAAGACGCAACCCCGCGCAGCATCTACGGCTTTCTCGCCGCCGGGCTGGCCCATCGACGCGCGGCCGGCCTTGCAGGCCTGACGCTCGTAAGCTGCGACAATCTCGCGGAAAATGGCACGGTCCTGTCCGGCCTGCTCGACGCCTATCTCGATCGCGTCGATTCGGGCCTGGCTGCATGGTTCCACCGCGAATGCGCCTGCCCCTCCACCATGGTCGACCGCATCGTGCCCGCCGTCACCGATGCCGACCGCCAGCAGATCGCCGACACCATCGGTCTTGAGGACGCCGCCGCCGTCATCACCGAACCCTTCCGCCAATGGGTGATCGAGGATCGCTTCGCCGGGCCACGCCCCCGCTGGGAAGTCGGCGGCGCGCAACTGGTATCCGATGTGCGCCAGCATGAAGCCGCCAAGCTGCGGATGCTCAACGGTGCCCACTCGGCGCTCGCCTATCTCGGCCTCGCGCAAGGCTATGACTTCGTGCATCAGGCGATCGCCGACCCAACCCTGCGTCCCTTGATCGAGCGCCTTATGCGCGACGAAGCGGGCGCAAGCCTCGGTAGCGCCCCCGGCCTCGACATCGACGCCTATGCCGCGCAACTGCTCGCGCGCTTCGCCAATCCCGCATTGCCCCACCGCCTCGCCCAGATCGCGATCGACGGGTCGCAGAAAATCCCGCAACGCTGGCTGGAGCCGCTGGCGATCAATTTGGCCGCAGGCCGCGCCTGTCCCGCAACATTGAAAGCCTTGGCCGCTTGGATGCTCCACATCCGCGGCGACGCGCGGCCGGTGGACGATCCCATGGCCGCGCAGCTTGCCGCCCTATGGCAATCGGCCGGGACCGACGGCATCGTCACCGCCTTGTTCGGCGAACAGGGACTGTTCGCCGATCGCTGGACCGTCACCGACCAGAGCCGCGCCTTGCTCCAGGCCGAAGTGGATCAGATAGCGTCAGCCTGATCAGCGACAGTCTCAATCTCATAATGGATGGGTTTGAACCTGCCACCATTGGAATCGGGCGCTGAACAGGCGGTGAGGCCAATGATCAGGTCCATCTCCGCCCGGAACCGGATATGGTCGCCCGCCTTGCTGACGGGCGGCAGCACGCGCAGCTTGCCATCCGGCGCAACAGGCACGTTCATGAAGCAATTGAAGGCAACCGGAATCGTATCCGGCTCGATCCCATAGGGGGCCAGCGCTTCGGCCAGATTGCCGAAACAGCCGCGATGCGGCTCCAGGTCGGGATAGAAATGGTGGAACGTGTCGATGGAGCAGGGCGTCAGCAAAAAATCATGCCGGCCTACCGTATCCGCGATGATCGTCAGCATCACCTGCGACCGATTGGAATAGAGCGCATGGCCGGTGGTCAGGCTGATCGTCTCGGCATAGTCCAGCGTCCGCCCGGACGAAATCACCTCCCGCACATCGGCGGCATTATAGGCCAACAGGTCCGCCACCTGTTCGCCCTTGGGATCGGTCACCGTCAGCACGGCCCCGCGCGGCAGCCGGAATGCCGTGCCGCTTCGCTCGGCGATCACTTGCACGCCATCGGTCATGCTTTCTCTCCATGATATTCGAACGGCGCGACCCATTGGTCGCCCACGGCGCGCCCGGAATATTGCCGTGCCTCGCTATTCTCGCCAAATCGCTCCAGCATCGGGTTGCGCGATCCGGCCAGCGCTTCGTCGCGCACCAATATCTTCTCGCGCATCGTCTCATATTTTCCTTCGGCCCGCAGTTGCTCGAACTGGTCGTGCAGGTTGAAGATCAAGGTGGGATGCTTGAACCGGCGCGCCGGTCGGCTGGCGCGGGGATGCAGGCCTACGATGAAATAGGCTTCGCCCCCGAAACTCAGCGAAAAATGGGGATTGGTCGGATCGGCGCTGACCCGCTTGTCATAATCCTGGCCGCGCCACGCATCCTTGTCGCTCAGCGACTGCACCCGGTCCCACAAGGCGCGCTCGAACGCTTCCTCCGAAAGATCGTCCGGCCCTTCGAACACCGCCGCAAAGCTGCGGAACAGCCCCGGTTGATCCTTGTACGCGCTGGTAAAGCCCAGCAACGCATCATGTACGCGCAGATCGTCCCACGCGCTGTCGATGCGATTGCATGCCAGCGTCACGAGATTGCCGCGCGCCAGTGCGGCCTTCGCGCCGACGCAGGGAAAGGCTGGCGCGCTGATATGATCCTGCAACTCGCCTTCGAGTTGGGTTTGGGACTCATGGGTCCAGGGGAACATGCTGCATTCCGTTTCATTGTCTGTGTCATACGTGCCGGTTGATCCCGTCAATCAACGGATCGACGGGGTAACCTGCCAATCGCCTGTTCGTTTCACCTCCCGACAACGTTTCAACGACAAATTGGCCGCACCGCGCGCCGCGCAATCGCATTGATCCAGATTGATTTACCCCGCCAAGGGCGAGCGAACGGCGCGGCGGCACACCGGCTTAATCGGCATCCGGCGCACCGTTCGACAGGCCGGATGCCAGCACGATCGCATCAACCTTCCGCAACATCGCCTCGAACCGGGCCAGTTCCGACTGGGAGAAACAATCGAAAATCCGCCTCTCCAATTCCAATGCCTTCGGGACGACAGCGTCATACAGCGTCCATCCCTCGCTCGTCAGGACTAACAGATGCGACCGTTGATCGGCGGCGTTGGGCCTGCGCGCGATCAGGCCGCGCGCGATCAGGCTCTTGGCCGCGCGGCTCACCGTCACCTTGTCCATCCGCGTTCGGCTACCAATGGCCTGCTGGGTGATGCCGTCAGGGCTCTCGGCCGTCACCGCAACCACCCGCCATTCGGGAATGCGCAGCCCGAATAGCGCCTGATAGGCATGGGCCACCGCGTCGCTCACCAGATTGGCGGTGAAGGACAAGCGATAGGGCAGGAAATGATCAAGCGCGAGCCGGGGAGTAGACATGCCAGATAGTAACATTTGACACCAGTTCGGCAAGTCTTATAGTGGCTGCATATGAAACTATAAATGGAGGCATGTCGACAATGGTACAGGCGGACGATATGATGACCGGCTTTGCCAATCATTTCGTGACGCAGGCCGTGCCCGGCGCGCTTCCGGTCGGCTGCAACTCGCCGCAGAAAGTGCCCTTCGGCCTCTATGCCGAACAGCTTTCGGGCACGGCCTTCACCGCGCCCCGTGCTGAGAACCGCCGCAGTTGGCTCTACCGCCTGCGCCCCACTGCACAGCATGGCACCTATCGCCCTTGGCAGGGGGCTGGCCAACTTCGCTCCGCGCCCTTTGCCGACCTGCCACCATCCCCCAACCGCCTGCGCTGGAACCCGCTGCCGATCCCGACCGATCCGACCGATTTCCTCGACGGCCTCGTCACCTATTGCGGCAATGGCGATGTCGCGGCGGGCGTGGGGCAGGGCGTGCATCTCTACGCCTGCAACCGCTCGATGCAGGACCGCGCTTTCTTCAACGCTGACGCCGAAATGCTGATCGTGCCGCAGGAAGGAACCATCCGCCTGATCACCGAACTCGGCCGCTTCGATGTCGCGCCGCTCCAGATCGCGCTCATCCCGCGCGGCCTGCGCTTCCGCGTCGAATTGCTGGCCCCGGTCGCACGCGGCTATGTCTGCGAAAATTACGGCGCGGCCTTCCGCCTGCCCGACCTTGGCCCGATCGGATCGAACGGCCTCGCCAATCCGCGCGATTTCGAAACGCCGGTCGCCTGGTTCGAGGATGTCGATGCGCCGGTCGACCTCATCCAGAAATTCCAGGGCCAGCTCTGGTCCACCCGCCTGCCGCACAGCCCGTTCGATGTCGTCGCCTGGCACGGCAATCTCGCCCCCTGCCGCTATGACCTGCGCCGCTTCAACACGATCAACACGGTCAGCTACGACCATCCCGATCCGTCCATCTTCACCGTCCTGACCAGCCCCAGCGACACGCCGGGCACCGCCAATTGCGACTTCGTCATCTTCCCGCCACGCTGGATGGTGGCGGAGGACACATTCCGCCCGCCCTGGTTCCATCGAAACGTCATGAGCGAATTTATGGGCCTGATAACAGGCACCTATGACGCCAAGGCTGGCGGCTTCGCGCCCGGCGGTGCATCGCTGCACAATCAGATGGCGAGCCACGGCCCCGACCGCGCCAGCTATGAAGCGGGCATCTCCGCCCCCTTGGCCCCGCACAAGATCGAGGCGACCATGGCTTTCATGTTCGAAAGCCGCTTCCCCTTCCGCCCCACAAGCTTCGCCGCGCAAGCCCCCTTCGCCCAGCCCGACTATGACCAATGCTGGGATGGCTTCCGCAAGGCGCAACTCCCCACCGACAAGGACGCCGCATGATCGACCACACCCACGCCGCCGACCTGCAAAGCTGGGTCACCAGCGCGAACGGCCATGCGGCCTTCCCGATCCAGAATCTGCCGCTCGGCATCTTCTCGCCACCGGGCGGCAGCCCGCGCGCTGGTATTGCGATCGGTGACTATATCCTTGATATAAAATCTATAATTGACATTCTGCCGACGGACTTACAGGCCGCGCTGAACCAAACCCGCCTCAATAACTTCTTCGCCCTGCCCACCGCCCTCCGGCGCGAATTACGCAAAACAGTGTCCGCTTCGCTGTCCGATTTGGCGTTTCAGGCAGCGGTCGAACCCGCGCTGCACCCGATGGCGGCATGCGAACTCCACCTGCCAGCGACCATCGGCGATTATACCGATTTCTATGTCGGCATCCATCACGCCACCCATGTCGGGCAGCTATTCCGCCCCGACAATCCACTGCTGCCCAACTATAAATATGTGCCGATCGGCTATCATGGCCGCGCCTCCTCGATCCGCCCCTCCGGCATCCCAGTCGTCCGCCCAGTCGGCCAGACCAAGGGACCACAGGATAGCGAACCGCGCTTCGGTCCGACCCGGCGTCTGGATTATGAGCTGGAACTGGGCCTGTGGATCGGCGAGGGCAATGAATTGGGCGAGCCCATTCCGATCGGCCAGGCGGCCGACCATATTGCGGGCTTCTGCCTGCTCAACGACTGGTCGGCGCGCGATTTTCAGGCGTGGGAATATGTGCCGCTCGGCCCTTTCCTCGCCAAGAATTTCCATTCCACCATCTCGCCCTGGGTCATCACGCCTGAAGCGCTCGCCCCCTTCCGCACCGCGCAGCCGATGCGGGACGCCGCCGATCCCAAGCCCTTGCCTTATCTCTGGGATGAACAGGATCAGGCAGGCGGGGCTCTAGCACTCGACCTTAGCGTCACCCTGTCCACTGCCCGCATGCGTGATCAAGGGCTGCCGGACTTCGCGCTCAGCCACGGTCCCTCATCGAACATGTATTGGACGCCCGCGCAGATCGTTACCCATCATGCCTCGAACGGCTGCAACCTCCAGCCTGGGGACCTGCTCGGCACCGGCACCATTTCCGGCCCCGATCGCAGCGCCTATGGCAGCCTGCTCGAAATCAGCCGGGGCGGCGCGGAGCCGATCACCCTGCCATCGGGCGAACAGCGCACCTTTCTGGAGGATGGCGACGAAGTGATCCTCACCGCGACCGCGCAGCGGGAAGGCTTCGTGTCCATCGGCTTTGGCGAATGCCGCGCCCGCATCCTTCCGGCGAAAGGCTGACTGGCATGATCCTGCACGGCTATTGGCGGTCGAGCGCCGCCTACCGGGTCCGCATCGCACTGGCGCTCAAGGGGCTGGACTATCGCCAGACGACCCACGATCTGCGTACCGGCGCGCACCGCGCCCCGTCCTTCCGCGCGCTCAACCCGCAAGCGCTCGTTCCCGCGCTGGAGACGCCGGACGGTGTCCTCACCCAGTCCGGCGCGATCATCGAATGGCTGGACGAACAATATCCCGACCCGCCGCTGCTGCCCGCCACTCCGTTCGACCGAGCGGTGGTTCGCGGCATGGCGGCCCTCGTCGCCTGCGATATCCACCCGCTCAACAATCTGCGTGCCCTCGACCGGCTACGCGGCGATTTCACGGCGACCCCAGATCAGATCACCGCCTGGATCGCTCACTGGATTAGCGAAGGCTTCGCCGCGCTGGAGGAACAGATTGCCCGC